>JAGSPQ010000666.1 GCA_018262385.1 Myxococcaceae bacterium
CGGTCAACCCCGCGGACGGGGAGCTGAAGCAGTAGACGCCGGGGGTGAGGGTCAGGCCGGTCAGGTCCGGGTTGGTCAAGGTGAACTGGCACGGCTCGTTCTGGAGCGTGGTCCACGCCGCATTCAGATCGCTCTGGGCCTGGATCGCGGGGGCGTCGGCGACGTGCTGCGCTCCACTCACCAGCCCCGGAGGAAAGCCGGTGACCGCGGTGCCCGGGCTGAGCCCGAGGTCTCCGGTGATGACCGTCGGGCCGGTGTTGGTCACGGTGGAGGCGCCGAGCACGTTGAAGTTCCCCGCGGTGCCGAGCACCACGGCGCCCTGACTGGTGCGCGTCGGCGAGGGGGGCGCTGGCGAGGGCGGGTTGCAGGCCGTGGCAGCCAACGCCAGACAGGCGATCAGGACCCGGACGGGGCCCGCGCTGCCCTGGTGAGAACTGCCGAACCTGACTTCTGACACGCCTTCAGCCCTGTTGATGCCCATTGCCGCTCCTGTTGAAGTGAATGCGTCCTCAGACCGGAGCGGCGTCGACGCACTGTCGCCGCTTCCTGGGTCGGGGATCAGCCGTCCGAAGACCTACACTGCAGCTTCGGGGCCGTGCGCGATCCACGCGCAAGCAGGCCAGCCTGGGGGAGGGCGAGCGGCGCAGCCCACCCGCGGCGGGCACCTTCCTGCCTCGAATGCGGCGGATTTGCTCGCCATGCCGATCCCCAGAGGCGCTGAGCGAGGTGGTCGCATTTTCACTCTGCTAGTCTGAAGGGAGCTGCTCGCCCCCGCCGAACTCGTCGCGAAGGATCAATGGGTCTCACCCTCGAGTACGCCGACAAGTACCGACTGTGGTCCGACCTGATCCAGGGAAACACGGATCGCGTCTTTGTCCCCACCGACACCGACCAGAGCATCGGCGGCCAGGTCTCGGTCGAGCTGGTGCTTACCGGGCTGGACGTGCGGATCCAGATCTCCGGCGTGGTGATCGGCCGGCGCCGGCGCAGCGAGCGCTTCTCGGCCGGCGTCTACGTCCGCTTCACCGACGACGAGATCGAGAAGTGCCGCCGGTTCCTCGGCCTCGCCCAGGATCCGGTGCGCTACGAGAAGGGTCGCAAGGCGGTCCGGGTCGGGTGCGAGCTCAAGGCGCGCTTCCTGAAGCCGCCCCTGCCCGAGCACTGCCGGGTCACCAACCTCTCGCAGAGCGGCCTGCTGTTCGCCTGCCCGAGCCAGCTGGTCGCGAGCCAGCAGGTGACGATCGAGCTGGTGCTCGACGACGAGTCGATCGTCGAGCTGCGCGCCGAGGTCTCGCGCGACCCCGACCATGAAGGGCTCGCCGGGCTGCGCTTCATCGAGCCGTCGCTGGACGCCTCCCGCCGGATCCATGCCGCCGTTGCTCGGCTCAGCGTCCCCACCGGCCAGACCAAGCCCCCGTCGCTCGTCGTCGCCGACGACGATCCGATGATCCTCAACTTCCTCGACAAGGCGCTCAGCCGGTTCGGCTACGAGGTCCACAAGGCGCGGCGCGGCGAGGAGGCCCTGGCGCTGGTGCGCGAGCTGCGCCCGAACCTGGTGCTGCTCGACATCCTGATGCCCGGAATCGACGGGGTCGACATCTGCAAGATGATGCGCGCCGACATCGAGATGGCCGACATCCCGGTCATCTTCCTCAGCGCCCTCGACCCCGACCGGCTCCACGCCGTGGCAGACGAGGCAGGAGCGTCGGACTACCTGATCAAGCCGGTCGCGCTCGCCGACCTGATCAACATGGTCGGCAGCTACCTGCAGCGCTGACCGATGCACCCCCGGCTGCCCCTGGTTCTCGGAGTCTGCTCGCTGCTGTGCGGCTGCGCGGCCAGCATGATGTTCCGGGTCAAGGTCGAGGACCTCGATTCGAGCCTGAAGCTGTTCCTCGGCGGCGGCGGCAACAGCACCGTCCTCCTCCATGGCCAGAGCGACGCGCTGCTGGTCGACACCAAGTACCGGATGTTCAGCCGCCGCCTTCGCCGCGAGCTCGAGGTGGAGCTCGCCCGCCACGTCCGCCGCATCGTCCTCACCCATGCTCACTCCGATCACGCCGCCGGCCTGCCGCTGTATCCGTCGACCGGCGCGGTGCTCGTCCACCCCAACGCCCGCCGCCGCCTCGAGGCCGAGGGAATCCGCGCCCCGTACGTCGAGGTCGACCGCGAGATCCGGCTCAACCTCGCCGGCGAAGAGGTGCACGTGCTGAGCGTCGGCAGCGGCCACACCGACGGCGACCTGGTCGCCCTGCTGCCCGGCCGCAAGCTGCTGGTGGCGGGAGATCTGATCACCAACGGCGTCGAGCCCTACTGCGACCCGAAGTTCGGCGGCGACATCCTCACCCTCGCGCGCACCTGGCCCAGGCTGATGGCGCTCGACTTCGAGACGGTGGTGCCCGGCCACGGCGAGCCGATGCCCCGCGCGCAGGTGCAGAAGCTGGCGGACTACCTCGTCGCGCTCGAAGCGGCGGTGCAGGCGGCGCGGGCGGCCGGGAAGACCGAGGACCAGACGGCCGCCGAGGTGAAGCTGCCCGAGTATCCGCTCGACGAGGTGCTCTTCGTCAGCTCGCGCGAAGGCAACGTGCGCGCGATGTTCCGCGCGCTGGGCCGCTGAGCGGCTTCAGGCCGTCTCGCGGGTGCCCTCTGGCAGCGCTTGCGGCGGGCTGGTGGGTTCGGCGGCCGTGCGCGGCAGGTCCTTCCACCGGAAGGGAGTGAGGAACTGGCCCCAGTAGGTCCGCGGGAAGTCGGGCATGTCGCCGATCCCCACCGCCCCGGTGAACTGCTGGTCCTTCGGGCTGTAGAACGTGCCGAACAGGCGATCCCACAGCAGCACCACCAGGCCGTAGTTGTGGTTCGCTTCCGCCATCGACGTCGAGTGGTGCCAGCGGTGGTTGGCCGAGGTGGCGAGCAGCACGTTGAAGAGGCCGGTCTTGTACGCGACGTTCGAGTGCTGGACCCAGCCGTGGATCGCGGTGAACGCGCCGTAGATGAGGAAGGTGTCCTGGTTGCAGCCGAAGACGATCAGCGGCGCGGTCTGGAACATCGTCCGGATCACCACCTCGAACGCATGAAAGCGGGTCGAGTTGAGCCAGTAGACCTGTGGCGTGCCGTGGTGGGTCGCGTGGATGCGCCAGCCCAGCTCCAGCTCGTGCCCGAGCCGGTGAAACCAGTAACAGCCGAACTCGCCGACCACCACCGCCAGCAGCAGCTGCGCCAGCAACGGCCAGTGCGAGGGCCACAGGTCGTCAGGTCGTTGCGGACGTCCTCCCGCGAGGGCTGCCGCTCGGGCCAGTAGGGCAGCCTCTTCTCGAGCACCAGCAGCGAGAGGATCACCGGCACGGCGCAGATCAGGAACAGGCCCACCTCGGCCCCCTTGCGCCAGAGGGGATCGACGGGAAGGGCGAAAACGCGCAGCGCGCAAAAGCAGACGACCACCGGCCACGAAATCAACAACGGGTAGGCCAGGTATTCGGCTCCCGTGCGCAACACTCGAGTCATCTCGGCCCCTTTCCCAACCTGCTTCCCAACGGCCGCGTTTATTACCTCAACTTCCGGCGGCCCGGATCTGTACGAAAACTCTGACACCCCGCGGGGCCCGCGAGGGCAATCAAATCTGCGCCGCAGGCGGCCCGGATTAAGCAGCCCGAATGAGGATGCGCGAGTACGAGACGCTCTTCTGCCGGTTCCTCGCGATCCTCCACTTCGCCATCGCGCTCGGCGCCTTCGTCGGCGGGGGCGCGCTCGTCCTCGGGCCGGATCCCGGGGCGCCGCTGCCCCACCTGCTGGCCGGGTTCCTCCTCTACGGCGGGGTGGGTCTGAGCAACCTCATCGCCGGCTACTTCGCCGCGCGCCTGGAGGCCGGCCTGGAGATCCTCTCGGTGATCGCCGGGCTCTCGCTGGAGGTGTGGTTGTGCGCCGAGATCGTGCTGCTGCGAACCCTCCATTGGCTCCAGCCCGCCTACCTGGGCTTGAGCGTCTTCCTCGTGCTGTCTTCGATCTGGATCTGGCGCGCCCGGCATCCGCGTCCGTTCGAGCTGGGGCGCGCGGTCCACCACTGACTGCACCCGCTCAGCGCCGCGCGGGGCCGCCGGCCGGGTGGGGCGCGTCGACGGAGGGCGGCGGCTCTTTCGGGCGGGGGATCTCGAGCAGCGGGCCGGTGATCCGCCGCGGTCCGCTCTTCTTGCGGTACATCGCCCGGTCGGCGGCGGCGAACAGCGAGGCCGGCCACAGGCTCGAGGGTTGATCGGGTGAGGCGATCGCGAAGCCGACGCTGGCGGTGACCTCCGGGGGGGCCGTCCGGCTCCGGGTCCGTGGCGCCCGGTTGTTGGCCGCCGACTGGGCGGGCACCGCGGCGCTGATCCGCTGCACCAGCGCCTCGGCCTGCTCGGCGTTGGTGTGCGGAGCGAGCACCACGAACTCATCGCCTCCCCAGCGCGCCGGCAGATCCGCGGCCCTGCAGGTCTTGCGCAGCGCATCGGCCACCACGCAGATCGCCGCATCGCCTGCGTGGTGGCCCATCTGATCGTTGATCGCCTTGAGGTGATCGAGATCGATCACCAACAGCGCCAGCGGCTCGCCGTGCCGCTGGGCGTGGCGCACTTCTCGCTCCAGGCACTCCTCGAAGTAACGCCGGTTGTGCAGACCGGTCAGCTGGTCGACCGAGCCGAGCGACCTCAGCTGGTCTTCCCGGCGGGCAATCGCAGAGCCCACGATCGCCGCCACCACCGCACCGCTGGCCAGCGCGATCAGCCGGCTCAACGGGCTCTGCAGCTGGATCAGCACCACCGAGATCGAGGCGGCAAAGGCGACGCCGACCAGCGGGTAGAGCCAACGCGCGTACTGACCCCTGAACATTGCCTCCGGCAATCCAATCGGCGTGCCTAAGGCAACCCGCGCCGACCGACGACCGGGCTCCGCCGTGGCCGCAGATTTCCGTCAGTCGTGCGCTCAGCGCAGATGATGCGCTCGCCGCATTGAATCGCCGGGGGGGAGTGCCGCTAAGCTCGGGTTCGATGGCTCGCACTCCGGCCGCGCTGATTCTGCTCCTGGTGGCGCCTGCGGCCTTCGCCCAGGCGGTCTATCGCTGGGTGGATGGCGAAGGGACGACCCACTACACCGACAACGCCGCCTCGATCCCGAAAGGGGTGACGGTGTTCGCCACCGAGGGAGACCCGATCTCCGAGATGGGCAAGCCCGGGCCGGTTCCGGTCGTGCCCCGGCCGGCGGCGGCCCAGGCGCGGGTGGAGGAGCCGCTCGAGCCGACGGTGCCCTCCGCCTCCGAGCAGTTCTGGCGCGGGCAGTTCCAGGTTGCCCGGGAGAAGATCCGCGCCCTGGAGGACGAGATCGAAGCCGACCGTCACCGGGTCGAGGACGTGAACGGCCTGCCGGTCGGGATCAGCTACAGCTGCGCGCCGGCGTACCTCGGCAGCTGGCCTCCGGTGAGCTACGGCACGTCGATCGCCGTCGGGCCACACGGCGTCAAAGCGCGCTTTGGTCCGGTGGCGCAGGCCGGCTACGTCCAGACCGTCGGCAGCTGCTTCCAGCTCATCAACCCCGAGTACGACCGGGCCCGGGCCCGCCTGGAGACGAACCGCGGTGCGCTCGGGCGCGCCCAGGAAGAGCTGCGCGATCTGGAGCGCCGGGCCGGCTTCGAGGCGGTGCCGCTGCAGTGGCGGCGCTGACCCGTCGGCTTCATCGATCGCCCGCGCCGAAAACGATATAGACCGCCCGTCGAGAAGACCCCGTAGCTCAGTTGGACAGAGCGGCAGTTTCCTAAACTGTAGGTCGTGCGTTCGATCCGCACCGGGGTCACTTTGGTTGCCTCCTCCATTCCGCCCGCGACCCTCGAGGTCGTCCGGGTGCTCCAGGCCGCGGGCCATCAGGCCTTTCTGGTCGGGGGCTGCGTGCGCGACATGCTGCGCGGCCACCCGCCCAAGGACTTCGACGTCGCCACCAGCGCGCTGCCGGCCCAGGTGCAGGCGGCCTTCCGGCGGGTGATCCCCACCGGGATCCAGCACGGCACCGTCACCGTGCTCGTCGACAAGCAGCACCTCGAGGTCACCACCTTCCGCACCGAGGGCGACTACGTCGATGGCCGCCGCCCCGAGTCGGTCGAGTTCCACACCGACGTCGAGGCCGATCTGTCGCGCCGGGACTTCACCATCAACGCGATGGCGCTCGATCCGTTCACCGATCGCCTCGTCGACCCCTTCGGAGGGCGGGAAGACCTGGGGCTCCGGGTGGTCCGCTGCGTTCGCAGCGCCCTCGAGCGGTTCACCGAGGATGGCCTGCGGTGCCTGCGGGCAGTGCGCTTCGCGACGGTGCTCGACTTCACCCTCGATCCGCAGACCGAGGCGGCGATCGCTCCGACGATTCCGATCTTCAGGAAGGTCGCGGTGGAGCGGGTCCGTGAGGAGTTCCTCAAGATCCTGCTGGCGCCCCAGGTGGTGCGGGGGCTCAGGCTGCTGCACTCCACCGGGCTGCTCGAGGCCTTCCTGCCCGAGGCGGAGCACTCCAGCTTCCAGGCGGTCGCGCAGGCTCCGGTCGAGGTCGACGCCCGGCTGGCGGTGCTGCTGGCGCCCGCCGCCCAACCGCTGGCGATCCTCGAGCGGCTGCGGCTGCCCACCCACTCGATCAAGCGCATTGCCAGCCTGGTCGCCCGCCAGCAGCCGCCCGCGGTGGACGCCAGCGACCGGGAGGTCCGGATCTGGATTCGCGACGTCGGCGCCGA
>JAGSPQ010000667.1 GCA_018262385.1 Myxococcaceae bacterium
ATGGCGGTGGTGAAGGCCAACGCCTACGGCCACGGCGCGGTCCAGGTCGCCCGGGTGCTGGAGGACGAGGGCGTCGCGATGCTCGGGGTCGCGCTGGTGGAGGAGGGAATCGAGCTGCGGTCGGGCGGAGTGAAGGCCCCGATCCTGGTGATGGGCGGCTCGTACGAGGGCGGCTACCGGCTGATGGTCGAGCACCGGCTGACGCCCACCCTGTTCCGCCGCGAGCACATCGACGGCTTGATCGCGGCCGCCCAGCGCAGCGGGATCGCGGCCACCGCCCACCTGAAGCTCGACACCGGGATGAGCCGGCTGGGGGTCCAGCGGGAAGAGCTGCCCGAGTTCCTTCAGCTGCTGCGGGGCGCCCGCGGGGCGATCGAGCTCGAGGGGTTCCTCTCCCACTTCGCCAACGCCGACGTTCAGGGCGACGGCCTCACCGCGAGCCAGCACACCCGGTTCCGCGAGGGGCTGGCCCGGGTGCGCGACGCCGGCTTCAATCCGCGCTTTCGCCACCTCTCGAACTCGGCCGGGCTGCTGGCGCAGGCAAGCTCGAGCGACGGGCTCGACATCAACCTGGTCCGGCCGGGGCTGCTGCTCTACGGGCTGCTCCCCGACGCGTGGCTGGGCGGGGAGGTCGCGCTGCAGCGGGTGGTCGCCTGGAAGACCGGGGTGATGCACCTCAAACAGATCGCGACCGGCACCGCGGTGTCCTACGGGGGCACCTGGGTGGCGAGCCGGCCGAGCGTGATCGCGACCCTGCCGATCGGTTACGCCGACGGGTTCTCGCGCGTCTACTCGGGCAAGGCCTCGGTGCTGGTGCACGGGCAGCGGGCGCCGGTCGTCGGGCGGGTGACGATGGACATGTGCATGGTCGACGTCACCGACCTCGAGCAGGTGAAGGTCGGCGACGAGGTGGTGATTCTCGGGGCCCAGGGCGGGCAGCGGATCGACGCCGAGGAGCTGGCCGCGCTCGGCCAGACGCTGCATTACGAGGTGCTCTGCAGCCTGGGCGCCCGGGTGCCCCGGCTGCTGGTCGGCACTCAGCTGTAGGCGGTCACCTCGCCGTGAATCGGGTACCGCCCGGTTCGCTTGTGCCGGCCGCCGGTGTAGTCGGGGGTCGGCAGGGTGAAGAGCCTCCACTCGGGGAGGATCACCGCGGTCAGGCCGCGGCCGAACACCGCCCCGGTGTCGATCCCCACCGCCCGCTCGGTCACCAGCGGCGCGGAGAGCACCGAGTGGCCGAAGATCAGCCGCTCGGGCCCTTCCCAGAAGCTGGCCCAGAAGCGGTAGTCGGCGGGGGCCTTCGAGGGCCAGTAGCTCCTCGTTCCCGGCGGCTTGATGTTCTGGATGTGGAGCAGGTGCCGCGGCTTCTGCTGCTCGAGCGCCACCCCGGGGAACGCGCCCGCGTGCACCACCGCCGCGCCGAGCTCGGGCAGCCGCAGCAGCAGGGGCAGCTTGGCCAGGTAGTCGTAGTGGCGATCTTCGAGGGCGTTTCGGGTGGCGAGGTGATCGGCCGACAGCAGCAGGCCCGGGAAGCGGCGGACGTTGAGGTGCCGCTCTTCGTGGTTTCCCATGATGCACTCGTGCTGCATCGCCAGCTCGACGCATTCGCGGGGCCGGGGGCCGCGATCGACCAGGTCTCCGGCGAAGATCAACCGGTCAGACGGGCCGACGTGCAGCGCGCGCAGCAGCGCCACCGCCTCGTCGTAGCAACCGTGGAGGTCGCCGATCACGATCGTCCTGCTCATCTGCTTTCTCTACTCCGAGGCCGAGCCAGGTTCTGCACGAAGTGGAGCACCCGGGTGGCGAGGCCAGGCGCTCTGGACTCGAGACGGGTGAGAGTTTCGGGGCCAGTCGTCAGGATAATGGCGTCGCCTGCGTGAGCGGAAAGGTATGGTGTCCCACCCCCGACCATGCTCACCGACGACGAGCTGTTCGCCGAGATTTCTTCCCGTAGGGCGAAGGGCGAGACCTTCAACCAGCCGCTGGGTGAGCTCGTCGAGCGATGGCGCGCTCCTTCGGCCACCGTGGTGCGCCGCGTTCAAGGGGCGTTCATGAGGGGCTCGCCGGACGACGCTGACGAGGTCTTTCAGGACGCCGTCGGCAAGTTCCTCTCGCGCGGGCTGGATCAGTTTCGAGGAGTGTCGGAGCAGGTGCCTGGAAAGGCCGCCTCTCCGAAGACGTTCTTCCTGCGGATCGTGAAGCACTGCGCGATCGATCGGTACCGCCGGCAGCGCGAGGATCTGGCGCAGGGCCCGCGGGACGGAGAAGACGAAGCCGCCGAGCCGGCGCACGAAGTGGCGCGCTCGGTGTCCGCCGCCGGCGCGAAGGCCTCGGCGGGCGAGGCGCGCGAAGAATATTGGATCGCGTACCGGCGGCTGCTGGAAGAGCACCCGAACGAAGCGGCCGCCTGGGACCTGTACCACCACCAGGACATGGACGATCACCACGAGGTCGCCCGCCTGCTCGGGATCACGGTGGTCAATTCCTACAAGCGGGTCAGCCGCGCCCAGGCGTATTTGAAACTGTACCTCCTCGAAGTGAGGGGTCAGGAGGAGCAGCAATGAAGCCGGATGCCGCCGCCGACCGTTACCGTTCCCGCATCGAGGAACTCTCGTCGCTGAAAGGAGAGCTCGAGACCCCGAAGCGGCCGGGAGATCCGGCCCCGGTCGTCGGCAGGGTGCTGGAGGCGGCCGGAGATCTGCTGCGGCGCACCAAAGCGATTCCCTGCGATCTGGGGGCGCTGCAGACGACGTTGGCCCTGGTTCCCGGCAGTGGGCTCAGGTCGTGGGGGGAGGCGGTGAGCGTCGAGGATCTGCAGGCGCGGCTGAAGCGCGCGGCAGACGAAGCGGTGGAAGCGGCGCTCCCCGACACCCCCGACGACGGGAGCACCTGGACCAGCTGGGCGATGCAGGGGCTGTTTGCCCGCGATCGGATGGAATCGGCGCTTTGTGCAGTGCAACATCTGGCGCAGCAGGGAAGGAAGGACGCCGCCGAGCTTCACGCGCGGCTGTCGGCCGCGGTGCTGACGGTGGACAAGGCCCTCGCCCCCCGGGCCGCCTGGCTGACCCCGCTCAACGCCGGTCGACGCGCCGAGGCGGGGATGCTGGATCCCGAAGCTCGGTTGAAGGCGTGGTGGTTCACGGCGCGCAGCGAGACCCCCGATGACGGGCTGGTCGCCGCGCTGGGTGGGGAAGGGGGCCGCGCGCTCGACGGCGCAGAGGCCAAAGTCCACGCCGAGGTGACGCGGGCCCGCCGGCGGGCGGTGAGCTACGACGAGCTGTTCCGTTACGACCTGGGGCTCGCCAGCCCGGCCGAGCGGGCGTCGATCGCGGCCCAGAGCAAGGAGAACCCGGACTTCGCGCGCGCGATGGCCGCGCTGGTGGAAGGCGAGCGGGCGATCGAGGAGCTCGCCGGGCCGGTTCCCGAGCTGAAGGTGATCCCGATCGATCGGGCGCCTTCGGGCCGGATCGAGCCGGGCAAGGGCGAGCTGATCGCCGAGCGGCCTGAGTTCAAGGTGCTGCTGTTTCGCCGCAAAGAACGGGTGCAGCTGGTGGTGCAGCCCCAGCGCAAGGATCGGTT
>JAGSPQ010000668.1 GCA_018262385.1 Myxococcaceae bacterium
GACGACACCGACTTCGTCGCCCTCTACGGGGAAGAGACCTACCGGCTGCTGCTGAGCAACGAAGAGGCGTTGATCGCGCTGCGCGCAAAGTGCACCGGCGAGGGTTGACCTTCAGCTCTCATAGGCCCGATAACCCGCGGCCGATCTCATGAAGCGCTATTTCATTCACACCTTCGGCTGTCAGATGAACGTCAACGACACCAACCGGATGAGCGAGGTCCTCGCCGGGCTGCAGTACCAGCCCACCCCGGTCGCCGAAGACGCCGATCTGATCATCCTCAACACCTGCTCGATTCGCGAGAAGGCCGAGGACAAGATCTACTCCGCGCTCGGCCGCTACCGGCAGGTGAAGACCCAGCGGGGCGCGCTGATCGGCGTCGGCGGCTGCGTCGCCCAGCAGGAGAAGGACAAAATCCTCAAGAAGGTGCCGTACGTCGACTTCGTCTTCGGCCCCGACAACATCAGCAAGCTGCCCGAGATCCTCGACAAGGTGCTGATCGGGCGGGCGCGGGTGGTCGAGACGGCGTGGGTCGACTCCGAGGAGTACGTCTTCCCGCGGGCGGATCCCGAGTCGTCGCGCGGCCGGGTCACCGAGTTCGTCACCGTGATGAAGGGCTGCGACAACGTCTGCGCCTTCTGCGTCGTCCCCCACACCCGCGGGCGCGAGGTCAGCCGGGCGTTCCCCGAGGTGCTGCTCGAGGTCGCCGCGCTCGCGCGGGTCGGGGTCCGCGAGGTCACGCTGATCGGCCAGAACGTCAACTCGTACCGCGGCGGGCTGGGCTTCGATCAGCTGCTGCTGCGGGTCGCGGAAGTCCCGGGGGTCGAGCGGGTGCGCTTCACCACCAGCCACCCGCACGATCTGTCGGACGCGCTGATCGAGGCGTTCCGGGTGCAGCCGAAGATCGCCTCCCACTTCCAGTTGCCGGTGCAGAGCGGCTCGGACGCGGTGCTCAAGCGGATGCGCCGGGACTACACCGTGCAGGAGTACCTCGAGCGGTTGGCGAAGCTGCGCGCGGCCCGGCCGGACATCGCGATCACCACCGACATCATCGTCGGCTTCCCCGGCGAGACCGAGGAGGACTTCGAGCGGACGATGCAGCTGACCGAGGCGGTGCGGTACGACAACCAGTACAGCTTCGTCTACTCGTCGCGCCCGAAGACCTCGTCGGCGCTGCGCGAACAGGAGTGGGGCGAGATCCCGCATGAGGTGAAGGTCGAGCGCCTCGATCGGCTGCAGAAGCTGCAGAAGAAGATCGCCGCCGAGATCAACGCCCTGCACCGCGGCCACCCGGTCGAGGTGCTGGTCGAGGGCCGCTCGAAGACCGATCCGGCGAAGCGGTTCGGGCGCAACCCGCAGAACAAGGTGGTGAACTTCGACGGCGACGCTCCGATCGGCGCGGTGGTCGAGGTGCAGATCGACCGGACCAGCGTCGGCGCGCTCTACGGAGTCCAGGGCCGCACGCTGCTGGCTCCGACGATCGAGATCTCCGAGGCCCCGCTGGCGCCCGAGCTGTGCGCGGTCGCCTGATCGCGGCCGGGCTCGCGCTCGGCTACGCGGGGCTGATCTTCTTCCTCTCGGCGCAGTCGAGCTTCCCGGTGCCGAAGGGGATCTGGACCGCTGACAAGCTGCTCCACGGCATCGAGTACGCGATCCTGGCGTTCCTGATCGCGCGGGCCGCCGTGGATCCGGGCGAGCCGAAGGGCAGCGGCGCGGCCGTCCTCGCGGCAATCGCCGCCAGCCTCTACGGGGTGAGCGACGAGCTTCACCAGTCGTTCGTGCCGGGCCGCTCGCCCGACGTCTACGACGCGCTGGCCGACGCGGTGGGTTCGGGCCTGGGGGCGGCGGCGTTCACTTTTCACAGGCGGCGCGGCTGGCGGGTCAAGCGTGGTACCTAGAAGTCCCTGTTCTCTTCGAGAGGAACGCACATGTCCCAGCGGTTGGCAGTCGCACTGGCAGCGGTTCTGGTCGCAGCGGTCGCCGGGGCGTCGATCACCGCCTGGGCAGGCAGCGTCAGCAAGGGCTCCTGCACCTTCAACGGCAAGAAGCTCTACGGGAAGATCCAGATCGTCACCGCTTTCCCCGACGTGAAGGTCCAGGAAGTCACCGCTTTCCCGGACGTGAAGGTCCAGAAGGTCACCGCCTTTCCCGACTCGTGCGGCAAGTGGCAGATGGTGACCGCGTTCCCCGACACCAAGGTGCAGTTCGTCACTGCCTTCCCGGACGTGAAGATCCAGTACGTCACCGCGTTCCCCGGAGTGCCATGAGCCTGCTCGCGTGGCCGCTGGTGCTGGCGCTCGGCGCGGCGCCGGTCGAGCCGTCGAACGATCAGGTCGAGGCCTGGCTGCAGGAGCTGCGCGGCGCGCCGGCCCCGAACCAGACGCGGATCAAGGCCCGATCGGTCGCGCCGCCGAAGGCGAAGGGCGACGTGCGCGAGGTCTACGCGAAGGTCGCTCCGGGCACGGTGCTGATCCGCACCGGCCGCGGCTTCGGCACCGGGATCGTGCTCAACGCCAGGGGCTACATCCTCACCAACCACCACGTGATCGCCCCGGCGCAGGTGATCGACTTCAAGCAGCAGGTCACCGTCGAGCTGGGGAAGCTCGACGAAGACGGGCTGATGGCGAAAGAGGGGAAGCCGCGAACGGCGTGGGTGCTCAAGTCGGACCCGCTGATCGACCTGGCGGTGATCAAGCTCGACGATCCTCCGGCCGACCTGAAGCCGGTGAAGGTCGCCGAGAAGGATCCGGTGCCGGGCGAGCCGGTCTCGGCGGTCGGCAACGGCGGCATCGGCCTGATGTGGGCGATCAAGGACGGCGAGATCTCGAGCATCGGCAAGCTGGCGACCCACCTGGCGCTGCTGGTCGGCTCGGAGTGCCAGGTGAGCACCGACCCGGCCGTCGCCTAGGCGTGCAAGAAGTCGCGGGCCAGCCTCGAGCTGCAGCGCAAGTCGATGGCCGAGCGGGTGCCCGGGCTGGTGATCCAGAGCAGCTGCACCATCTCGCCTGGCGACTCGGGCGGGCCACTGGTCAACCGGGCAGGCGAGCTGGTCGGGGTGAATGCCTTCCTGCGCAGCGACGGCAGCGCGCCGGTGGCGGCCAACTTTCACGTCCACGTGAAGGAAGTGCGCAAGTTCCTCGCCGAGGTTCCGGCCGAGCCGCTGCCGAGGATCCAGCAGCCGTGGGAGAACCTTCACGCGGCCAGCTCGCTGCTCGACGGCGACGCCGACGGGGTGAAGGAGACCCTGTTCGTGAAGGAGGTCCCGGTGCCGGTCGCGTTCCTCGATCTCGACCAGGACAGCCGGCTGCCCCCCTCGGCCTGGCCGGAGACCGTGCTGCGGATGAAGCAGCTGCGGGCTGAGCTGGCAGTGCGCAAGATCGGCGATCGGATCGCCGCCTTCTACGACACCAACGCCGACGGCCGCTTCGACCGGGTGCACCTCCAGGCGCCGAAGGCGAAGCCCGAGGCGTGGGAGATCGGCCTCGACGGCTCGATCAAGAAGCTCGAGGTGACGGTGCCACTGCTCGACCCGGCGCAGCTGAAGACGGCCGAGGCGAAGGCGCGGCTGGCCA
>JAGSPQ010000669.1 GCA_018262385.1 Myxococcaceae bacterium
TTCTTCACCGCCACCGACAGCTCCTGGCCCTCGAGGCTCAGCTTGATCACCCCGTCGGCGGTCGCCTTCCCCTTCACCGAGAAGCTGTTGTCGAACAGCCCGATCCGCGCGGTGAGGCCGGGCACGTCGAGCTTCAGGTTGGCGCAGCGGCCCTCGATGTTCGTCACCGTGCCCAGCGCCTGCAGGTTGACGTACGCGTTGGGCTGCCCCATCGCCGACAGGTGGCGCAGCAGCCGCTGCCTGGTGGGATCATCGAAGCCCGACGAGGCATGGATCAGCTCGGCCCGCTCGGTGGCGTCGAGCCCCCCGGCGTCGCGCACCTGCAACATCAGCTTGTCGAGCTCCTGGGTGTCGACCTTGCCGTCGTTGGCCTTGTACGCAGTCAGGGCCTGCCGAATCTTGTCGATGTTCATTGGGGCCTCCACACTACCGGCCCGGCGGCCCGAGTGCTAACCGTCACGCGCCATGAGCGACGAGCGTGCGAAGACCGAGCGGCTGCGCTGGTTGCAGCAGACGTACGAGAAGGCGAAGGCCAGGTCGCCCGAGCGCAAGCCTCAGTTCCTCACCTCGAGCGGCGTCGAGCGCCCGGTGATCGACGAGCCGCCCGAGGCCCTTGAGCTCGGCTTTCCCGGCGAGTACCCGTTCACCCGCGGCGTGCAGTCGACGATGTACCGCTCGCGCTTCTGGACGATGCGCCAGTACGCCGGGTTCGGCTCGGCGAAGGACGCCAACCAGCGCTACCACTACCTGCTCAAGAGCGGGCAGACCGGCCTGTCGGTCGCTTTCGATCTGCCCACCCAGATGGGCTACGACGCCGACAGCCCGCGCGCCGCCGGCGAGGTCGGCAAGGTCGGCGTCAGCATCGGCTCGCTGCGCGACATGAAGGTGCTGCTCGATGGCCTGCCGCTGGGCGAGGTCAGCACCTCGATGACGATCAACGCCACCGCGCCGATCCTGCTGTGCCTCTACGCGGCGGTCGGTGAGCAGCAGGGAGTGCCGATCTCCGCGCTGCAGGGCACGGTGCAGAACGACATCCTCAAGGAATACATCGCGCGCGGGACGTACATCTACCCGCCGACTGCCTCGCTGCGGCTGATCACCAACCTGTTCGCCTTCTGCGCGAAGAACGTCCCGAAGTGGAACCCGATCTCGATCAGCGGGTACCACATCCGCGAGGCCGGCTCGACCGCCGCCCAGGAGATCGCCTTCACCCTCGGTGACGGGATCGCCTACGTCGAAGCGGCGATCGCGGCCGGGCTCGAGGTCGACGACTTCGCCGGGCGCTTGAGCTTCTTCTTCAACGTCCACAACGACTTCATGGAAGAGGTCGCCAAGTTCCGCGCCGCGCGCCGGCTGTGGGCCCGCATCATGAAGGACCGCTTCAAGGCCAGGGATCCGCGCTCGATGATGCTGCGCTTCCACGCCCAGACCGCGGGCAGCACCCTCACCGCGCAGCAGCCGCTCAACAACGTGGTGCGGGTGTCGCTGCAGGCGCTCGCCGCGGTGCTCGGGGGGTGCCAGTCGCTCCACACCAACTCGTGGGACGAAGCGCTGGCGCTGCCGAGCGAGGACGCCGCCCGCCTCGCGCTGCGCACCCAGCAGATCATCGCCCACGAGACCGGCGTCGCCGACACCGTCGACGCGCTCGGCGGCGCGCACCACCTCGAGCGGCTCACCGACGGCCTCGAGGCCCTCGCCGAGGGGTACCTGAAGAAGGTCGACGCCCTCGGTGGGATGGTGAAGGCGATCGAGCAGGGCTACCCCCAGCAGGAAATCCAGGGCGCGGCCTACGCGGCCCAGCGGGCGCTCGAGGAGCACAGCAGCGTGGTGGTGGGGGTAAACAAGTTCCAGGTCAAGGAGGCGCGCCCGCAGGGGCTGCTCAGCGTCGACGGCCAGGTCGAGGTCGAGCAGAAGGCGTCGCTGAAGCAGCTGCGCGAAAGCCGCAACAACGCCGACGTCACCCGCGCGCTCGACGCGATCAAGCGCGGCGCCGCGGTTCCCACCGAGAACCTGATCCCGCTGATCTACACCGCGGTGAAGGCCGAGGCCTCGCTGGGAGAGATCTCCGATGCGATGCGCGCCGTGTTCGGCGAGCACCGCGAGCGGGTGGTGCTCTAGATCGGTTGGGTTTGCCGCTCAGAGCAACGGCGCGGTCGGCGGGGGAGGAGGCGGCGGCAGCGGCTCCTCCGGGGGGCGGGGGGTCGGCTCGGGCGGCGGCATCGGCGGAGGCGGCCCGGGCTCGCTCGGCTCGGCGCGCCGCTTCCCGCTGCGGCCGAACATCAGCCCCACCTTGACCTGCCAGATCACGCCCCCGAAGCCCGCCGCCGCGATCGTCGAGCGGCCGACCGTCGCGCTGGTCGCGACCGGCACGTTGATCGCGAACTCGGGCAGGATCTTGAAGATCTCTCCAATCGCGAACTGGTAGCCGACCGACCCGCCCAGGCCGAACAGGTAGACGACCGCCGACCCGGTGCTGTCGCCCAGCGCGAACACCATGTTGTTGAACCGCAGCCCGAGCACGAACTCGTTGGCCCGGAAGTGCTTGATGCCGAACAACACCGGCACCGCGAGGTTGAAGTAGCTGACGGAGGTGCTGCCTCCGCCCGCGGTGTTGGAGCCGAGAAAGATTCCCCCCAGCGTCGGCGCGACCGAGATCGCCAGCGTCTGCGCTTCCGGCGGGGTGAACAGGACCTTGGTCTGCAGCTCGATCAACGACCAGCCGGTGCGGACCCCGAGGTCGAACCGATCGGTGATCCCGTAGCGGAACGCCACATCGAAGTGGGGAATCGGGTCCTGCGACGGAGTGGCCGCTCCCGGGCCGCCGCCCGTCCCGCCCCGGGCCGCGTTCGCCCCGTAGATCCCCGGCTCGGCCGAGATCTGGAAGTTCCCTTTCCCGAGGGTGCTCGCCGTCTGGACGGTGCCCATCGACAGGCAACCGGTCGCCCCCGACAACACGCCCGACAGGATCGCCAGCCGGGAGCATTGTCCGAGTCTCATCTTCGTGTGACCCTCCAAAGAAGCGGGGCAGTCATTGTGCCCGAGTTTTCCCCGTTTTCCGCTAGCTTCGAGCCCCATCCACGATGTCAGAGCCCCTCCAGATCTGGGTACGCAACGACAAGGGCAAGGTTTTTGGCCCGTTGATGCCCGCCACCGTCGAGCTGCTCCTCGACAACGGGCTGATTGCCGGGAAGGTGCAGGTCTCGCTCGACGGCTCCAACTACGTCTACCCGGCGCGGATGCCCGAGGTGCGCGACTCGTTTCCTCCCGAGCTGTGGGGAGAGGGCGGGCCACCGGTCACCTCCCCCGCGCTCGATCCGGCGCCGGCGCCGTCGAAGATGCCCGGAGGCCGGCCCCCGACCCTCGGCGGCCCCGGTGCTCCGGCCGGGCGGCCTCCGACTCTCGGCGGTACGGGTGCCCCGGCCGGTCGCCCCCCGACCCTCGGCGGTGCGGGGGTGCCGGCGCCGGCCGGGCGGCCCCCGACCCTCGGCGGTGCGGGCGTGCCGGCGCCTTCCGTTTCCGGCACTGCTCCCACCGCGGGACCCGGGGCCACCGCGCCGGCGAGCGCCCCG
>JAGSPQ010000670.1 GCA_018262385.1 Myxococcaceae bacterium
GCGAGCCCTCCATCTGGAAGCGCGCGGGCTTCACCTTGCTGCCGGCGGCGCTGCAGCCCGACAGCAGCACCCCGAAGAGCGCGATCGCGGCGAGCCTTCTCACTTGCAGCTCTTCCACTCCGGGTCGACGTCCGGGCCGGCGATGCTGCCCGAGTCCTTGATCACCGACATCTCGCGCTTGGCCCCCTCGAGATCTCCGAACCGGCACTTGAGCGCACCCAGGTTCGCCCGCGCCTTCTCGAACGTCGGGTCCGACTCGAGCGCCCGCCCGTACTCGGCCCGGGCGCTCATCGCGTCGCCCTGCAGCAGGTACGCGTAGCCCAGCGCGGAGTGCGCCGTCGCCCGGCTGTCCTCCAGCTCGATCGCCCGGTTGAGCGCCAGCTGCGCGTCGTTCACCTTGAAGGCGCCCAGGTACTGCAGGCCCAGCTGCTCGAAGTCCGCCGCGTTCTGGGTCGTCTCCGCCTTCTTGCTCAGCTCCTCGACGTTGATCGGCCGCTCGGCCGGCGCCCCGCGCAGCGGAGAGCTCGCCTCGTCCACCTTCTTGCGGCACCCGACCACCGCGAAGTTGAACACCTCGAGCTGCTCGGCGCGCGCCAGGCACGCCTCGAACGCCCCGTTCGCCTGATCCTTCAGCGGCTGCGACTGCTCCTTCACCGCCGCCCGGAACTGCTCGATCTCGGCCGGCTTGAGCCCCGCCGGCACCGCCGTCGCCTCCACCACGTCGGCGATGTGCTGCAGGCCGTTGCCGATGCGCCAGAGCGAGGCGACCGCCCACTCCGCGCTGCCCATCGACGCCGACTGGTTGTAGATGCCCTGCAGTTGCTGCAGCGCCGCCACCTTCTCGTCGACCTTGTCCGAGCCGAGCGCCTTGTACTGCCGGTAGAGGATCTCTCCGAGGTACCAGAGTGCCCTCGCGGTGTCCTCGCCCGCCGAGTTGGGCGCGTTGGTCACATGGGTCAGCAGGGTGATCAGCGCCTCGGGCTTCTCGTTGGTGGTGGTCGCCACCACCTCGGCCACGATCGCCGCCGCCGCCGGGTTCACCTTGTCGAGCTTGAGCACCTGCTCGGCCACCGCCCGCGCCTTCGCCGGCTGCTTCATCTTCATCTGGGCCTGGGCGATCAGCACCAGGATCTCGGCCCGGCGCGGGCCGGCCTGCTCGGCCGCCTGCTCGAACGACTTCACCGCGCCCGGGTAGTCGCCCAGCGCCATCTTCAGTCGCGCCGCCGCGATGAAGCTGTCGAGGCCGGTCGAGTCGCCCTGGAACTTCTGGCCCACCTGCTCGTAGTAGCCCGCCGCCTCTGCGTAGCGGCCCCCTTCCGCGGCGTGCCGCCCGAGGGTGAGGATCACGTCCGACAGGTAGGTCGACTTGGCGTAGTCGGTGATGAACTTCTGGCCGATCTCGCGCTCCTTGCGCAGGTCCCGCTTCTCCCGCGCCGCGGTGAACGCCGCGTAGAGCGCCTTCTCGCCGATCTCCTGGCCCTTGTTCTCCTCGGCCACCTTCAGCAGACCTTCGATCACGTCGCCCGTCTCTTCGGTCGACTTCAACGCCAGCTCGCCCAGCGCCTCGCTCTTGCTCTCGGTGATGATCTTCTTCACGTCGGCGAGGAACCCCGCCGGCAGCTTCGAGGCGAGGAACGCCTTGCCCGCGGCCTCGATGCCCTTGAAGTCGTTGACCTGCCGCAAGCTGTCGAGCGCGAGGTTCCCGGCTACCGTCGCGTCCTTGTGCTCCGCGTGGGTGATCGCGAAGTCCTGGAACAGCTCGGCCGCCTTCTTGTAGTCGCCGTCTTCGTAGAACGCGCGGGCGATGTTGAACTTCACCTCCAGCACGTGCTCGGTGGTCGGGTAGCGGCCCACGTACTGCGCGCCCTGCAGCTTCAGCGCCTGCCGCGCGTCGGCCACCTCGAACGCGTTGAGCCGCTCGACCTCTCCGGGCCGCAGCGACGAGAAGTGCGACAGCAGCGCGCCGTACAGCGCCTCCTCGTGGGTCTTGACGTTGTTGACCGTCTTCTCGCTCACGATGTTCGACACCTGCGCCACCGCGGCGAACTTGTTGTCCTTCGCAGGCGCGGCCGGCTTGGCGGCCGCGGCGGGCGCGGCGGCCGGATCCTTCTTCTCCTTCGCCAGGTCGAGCTTGTTCGGATCTTCGGAAGGCTTGTCGCCCTCTTTCGCCTTCGCCTTGGGGTTGTTGGCGTCGAGGTAGACCGCCAGCTCTTCGAACTGCCGCGCCGCCTCGGGGAAGCGCCGGGCCGCGAACAGCGCGTCCGCCCGGTTCTGCATCATCTGGGTCGCGTACTGCTTGGGCCGGAACAGCGACAGGTACCGCTCGTAGGCCGCCGCCGCCTCGAGGTAGAGGTTCTTGTCCTCCTTCTTCTGCGCCTGGACGTGGATGGTGGTCGACAGGTCGCGCGACATCTCTTCGAGCTCCAGCAGCGTCTTCTTGCGCGCCGTCTCGTCCTTGCTCGGATCCGTCTTCACCCCGACCGCCGCCCGCACCAGGAAGTTCACGTCTTCCGGCCGCGGCGAGATCTTCCCCTTCGCCGCCTTCAGCGAGTCGTAGATCTTCTGCGCCCGCTCGACCTCCAGCTCGGGGTCGGGCTGCACTTCCATCAGCTTGCGCAGCGCGGGGATCGCGTACTCGAACTGCTGCTTGATGAAGTACCGGTTGCCCAGCTTGTCCAGCGCCAGCGAGTAGGTGGCGCGCGACTCGGAGAGCTTCTCGAAGTACTGCAGCGCGCCCTTCGCCGGCCGCGACTCGGTGTAGCTGTAGACCAGGTCCAGCAGCGCCTCGCGCTTGACGTTGAGGCTCTTCGCCGCGTCGGTGCCGGGAATCGGCGCGCTCGCCGCCGCCGCCTCGAAGAACGTCACCGCGTCGGCGTGCTTGGCCTCGTTGATCCGGATCCACCCCATCTTGTAACGGGCCAGGTCGTGCACCGGAGACGCCGGCGCATCGAGGATCGCGCGGTAGTGCTCTTCGGCCTGCTTCAGCTCGGTCTTGTCGAAGTAGTAGTCGCCGAGGATCTGCTCGGAATCCAGCCGCAGCGGCGAGCTGGGGTACTTCTTGATCAGGTCGCCCAGCGTCTTGAGCAGCGCGTCGAAGTCGCCCATCTCGCGCTGCTCGTGCGCGAGGTAGAAGGTGACCTTGTCGCCGTCCTTGAAGTCCGGGTTCTCGCGCAGGATCCGGTTGTAGATCTGCATCGCCTTCTGCTTGAGCAGCTTGGTCTCGGGCGAGACCATCGCGCCCTTCTGGCCTTCCGGGCGGGTCTCGGCCTGCAGGTAGTACACGTACCGGCTCTTCTCGACGTAGAGCTCGGCCTGCCGGAACTGCAGATCGGGCAGGTAGGGCGCGTTGCGGCTCTTGGCGATCAGCTTGTCGGTCTCACCGATGCTGCGGTCGACCTTGAAGATGTCGCGGCGCAGCTTGTCGATCAGCTCGCCCTTCTCCTTCTGGCGCGAGAGGATCGGATTCTCGAGCTTGCTGTTCGGCTTGCCACCCAGCAGCGGCAGCCCCGCCAACGCCAACCCCACCACCCCTGCGGCCACGCTCATTGAGCGGTCTCCTCGATGC
>JAGSPQ010000671.1 GCA_018262385.1 Myxococcaceae bacterium
GATGACCATCTGGCTCGATGAGCGCCAGGCGGCCAAAGAGCGTGGGCCGGGCTCGATGAAGGCAAAGGCGGCGTGATGAGAGCTCTCCTGCTGGTGATGGCGTTGGGGGTGGTGGGCTGTGGCAACGGCCAGGACGGCGGCGTGGCCTGCAAGGTCAACTCGGACTGCGACGTCGGGCTCTCCTGCCTGGCGACCGCGGCGGTGGGGGCCAGCGGAGCCTGCGCAGTCACCGACAAGAAGGTCTGCACCAAGCAGTGCGTCACCGACGCCGAGTGCCTGAAGTCGGCGCCCGTGTGCCAGACGTCCTGCCTTGGCCTGAAGACCTGCGGCACCGCCGCCAAGTAAGCGAAAACCCCGGCGCCCTTTGACGGGCCCCGGGGTCGGTTGAGACTCGAGCAGGCTGGGCGGCTACTTCTTCGCCGGGGCCTTGCCCTCTTCCTTCGCGTACTCGACCTCGAGCTCGATCTTGATGTCCTTGCTCACCAGCACGCCCTCGCCGACGGGCATGTTCCAGGTGAGGCCGAAGTCCTCGCGGTTGATCGAGCCGGTGGCCGAGATGCCGCGGGTGGCCACCTTGCTGAACGGGTTGGCGACCTCGGGGGTGATCGTCGCCTCGAGGACCACTTCCTTCGTCTTGCCCTTGATCGTCAGATCGCCGGTGACCTTGTACTTCTCGCCCGCCTTCTCGATCTTCTTCGACTTGAAGGTGACCGCCGGGAACTTGGCGACGTCGAAGAAGTCGGGGCTCTTGAGGTGGGCGTCGCGCTTCTCGACGCCGCTGTTGAGCTTGCTCGGGTCGATGGTGGCCTCGACCTTCGACTTGGTGAGGTCCTTCTCGTCGAGCTCGATCGTGCTGGTGATCGGCCCGAGGGTGCCGCGGACGGTGCTGACCATCATGTGCTTGGCGGCAAACGTCGCGGTGGAGTGGGCGGGATCCGACTTCCAGGTGCTGGCGACGGCGGGAACCGAGAGGGTGAGCGCGGCAAGCGCGGCGACGAGCTGCTTCGACATGGAGACTCCTTTGAGGGGTTTGACGACCGCCCAGGAGTAAGGCCGCGGGGATCGGGCGGCAACCTGTCTTTCGCGGACACACTGTCCCGCCCGGGGCCCACCCGCTGGCCACCGCCGGCTACCGCTTCTTGCGGGACTTCTTCTCGGCGCGCGGCTGCACCGGCGCGGGCACCATCGGCCAGGCGGCGACCGGGCCCTCGGGGGAGATGGCGAGCGCCTCGCCTTCCTTGCTGAAGATGAACCAGATCGCCATGCAGGCAGCGAGGCTGGCGATCGTCATGTTGGTGTACTGATCGTCCAGCCAGGCCGACAGGCCCGGCACCGCCGCCGAGGCGATCACCTGGGTGGTGGCGAGGAGGATCATCAGGATCAGCCCCACCTCGCGCCGCTTCTCGTGCAGGCAGGCCATCCCGATGAAGAAGCCGTAGTAGTAGCAGGTGAGCTCGGCGCCCGCGACGATGTAGCCGGTGCCGAGCGCGGCGGCGACCCACAGCTGGCCCTGGGTCTGCCGCACCGCCAGGTAGATCAGCCCGGCGAGGCCGATCAGGATCAGGATGAACAGCGGCTTCGCCTCGTGGAACTTCTCGACCCGGGTGTCCTTCCACTTCGCCCAGGGATCGATCGCCGAGCCGTCGCGCAGCCAGGTGCCCCGGCTGTCGGGCCGGTAACTGACCACGGTGCGCAGGCCCATGTGGTTGGTCAGCGGGGTGTTGGCGTGCTTGCTGGTGTTCTGGATGAACCTGGTCCAGGTCTCGAGGCCCCCGCCCAGCTGGAGCGAGAGGGGGAAGAGCAGCGCGCAGCCCAGCGCTCCGCCGGCGACGAACTTGATGAAGCCGGGGTCGAGCTTCTTGTTCACCCGGAACAGCTCGATGCCGGCCAGCAGCGGCCCGATCACCAGCAGCCCGGGGAACAGCCGCAGCAGCGTCGCGTAGGCCAGCGCGCCCCCGGCGAGGTAGTGCTTCTCCTTCTTCAGCAGGCAGACGACGGCGATTGTGTAGAAGAGCCAGTCGTGGCGGAGGAAGGCGCCGCCTGTCCAGTAGTAGCGCGAGGGGAAGTTGCAGCCGAGCACCAGCATGCTGACGGCGAAGACGCGGGGCCCGAACGCCCAGTAGATCATCAGCGCCATCAGCGCGAGGTAGAGCGGGTCGATCAGGTTGAGCGCGACCACCTGGTTGACCGTCGCCTCACCGGTGTTGGTGAGCGCCCAGCCGGCCAGGGTCCAGACCGGGGTGGCGTTGTAGCCGTGGTCCTGGTGGATCTCCATCCACCGCTGGGGGTTCACCCGGCCGCGGAAGAAGGCGATGTCTTTCTTGAAGGCGTCCCAGCGGGCGGGGGTGAAGCCGGCCTTGCAGATCTCGGGGTGGGCGACGACGTCGGCCGCCTTGAGCATCACGTTGGTGCGCAGGTCGGTGATCGTCCGCGCCGCGGCGACTTCCTTCAGCCCGCTCTCGGAGTCGGCGACCGCCGCGCAGTCGTAGAGCAGGTCGTACTTCACCTCGGGGAAGTACTTCGCCCCCATGTAGTAGTGGTAGGTGTCCCAGGTGTGGATGAAGTTGCCGAAGTGGAGGTGGCCGAAGTTGCAGTAGGCCAGCGCCCCGCCGATGCCGAGCACCAGCAGCAGCCGATCGCGCAGGATCTGAAACTCGCCTGAGCGCGCCTTGGTGGTGAGCCAGTAGCCCCACCCGAGCACCGCCGCGCCGCCGCAGGCGAGCAGGAACTGGGTGACGTTCGCGGTCGGGTCGTCTTTGACGAAGGCGATCGCGGCGAAGATGATGGCGCCCATCAGGCCCATCGGCATCAGCCAGCTGGTCTCTTCGGTTCGGGTCTTGGCGTCGATGGCCATCAGGTCTTGAGCGGGCGAAAAGCTGTGTTCCCTTGCGCTCTTTAGATCGAGACTGCCCTCTGGGGCGTTTCAATCTTGATGCGGCCTCACCAAACCCGAGGGGAATCCATGTCCCGGAATTACTTCAAGCTTATTGGGCTGTTGGCCGTGCTCACCGCCCAGGTGGCGGCGGCCCAGGGGATGTTGATTCCTGCGGACACCTCGATGGGCCCGCTGGGGATCAAGTACCAGCGGGTCTCGGCGGAGATCCAGGACGGGGCGGCGGTCACCCGGGTGGACCAGGTGTTCGTCAACTCCGGCCCCCGCCAGCTCGAGGCGCACTTCGTCTTCCCGCTGCCCAAGGGCGCCGCGCTGCAGGACCCGGGGCTGCTCGAGTACATCGACTCGGACGTGTTCCGGGCGCGGGTGTTTCCGGTGCCGGCCAACGGGGAGATGCGAATCGAGCTGACCTTCAGCCAGGTGCTCGACGCGCAGAACGGGGTCTACCGCTACCGCTATCCGCTCGGAGCGGGGACCCGGGGCGCTCCGGCGCTCAAGGTGAGGCAGGACTTCACGTTCAGCGCGAGCGTGAAGTCGAAGGTGCCGCTGCGGTCGATCTACTCGCCGACCCACAAGCTGGGAGTGTCGAACAAGGGGGAGAACGCGGCGATCGTCGGGCTCGAGCTGGGCGCGGGGGCGGACATCTCGAAGGACCTCGACCTCTATTATTC
>JAGSPQ010000672.1 GCA_018262385.1 Myxococcaceae bacterium
CCTCCGGCAGCAGGTTCATCTGCAGAAACCGGTCGTACGATCGCTTCTGGACGTCGATCAGGTTCGGGATCGCCAGCGTGCTCGTGATCTTCGAGAAGTCGCGGCGACTGCGGGTCTGCGTCTTCGGACTGGTTTCCATGGGCTAGCTCTCGTTGACCTCGTGACGCGAGGACCGGAATCGGAAGGAGGGCGCCCCTGGCCTCTCGGCCGGCGGGCGCTGCGTCGTCAAGGCGCCGACACCACGCCCCCGCCGCGGATCACCGCGGAAACGGGGGGCGTGGTGCGGCAGTAAGCTCCTGCGCTGCTCACCCGAGCTGCGCGGACCTCTCGCGGGAGGGCGCTCAGGCGCGAGGCCCCCCTCACTTGATCTTGACCGTGGCTCCGACCTCTTCGAACTTCTTCTTGATGGTCTCGGCTTCGGCCTTGGAGACGCCTTCCTTGACCTTCTGGGGCGCGCCCTCGACCAGATCCTTGGCCTCCTTGAGGCCGAGGCTGGTGACCTCGCGGACGACCTTGATCACGTTGATCTTGTTGGCGCCCGCGCCCTCGAGCACGACCTCGAACTCGGTCTGCTCCTCGACCACCGGGGCGGCTGCCGCCGCGCCCGCTGCCGCCACCGGCGCCGCAGCGGCAGCGGCGGAGACGCCGTAGTGCTCCTCGAGCGCCTTGACCAGGTTGTTCAGCTCGAGCACCGACATCTCGTCGACCTGCTTGATGAAATCCTCGACAGCGATAGCCATCTCTTCCTCCTTGCGCCCGGACCCCGAAGTCCGTCGTGTCTCGTTATTCCTGCGCGGCGGGAGTTCCCCCGCCTCGACTCAACCCTTGTTCTTCGCCACCTGATCGATGACGATCGCCAGCCGCTGCGGACCGGCCGCGGCGAGCACCCGCACGAAGCGGACGATCGGCGACTGCAGCAGGTACACCAGCTTGGCGATCAGCTGCTCGCGACTCGGCATCTGCGCGATCTCGGAAACCTGGTTGGCCGCGACCGGCCGACCCTCGACGAGACCCGCCTTGAACTCGATGACCGGCGACTCCTTGACGAAGTCGGTCAGCACCTTGGCCAGCGAGACCGGATCGGCGCCGTAAGCGACCGCCGTCGGGCCGGTGAAGTGGTCCCGGACCTGCTCGAGCGGCTTGCCCTCCACGGCGCGCCGCGCGAGGGTGTTCTTGACCACCAGGTACTTGCCGCCCTTGGCGCGGATGCGGCTGCGCAGCTCGGTGGCCTGGGTGACGGTGATCCCCTTGAAACCGATGACGAAGGCGTGCTGTGCATCGGCGAGAGTGTCGCCGTAGCCGCCGAGAATCTCCTGTTTTTGAGCGCGACTCAGTGCCATGTCCGACTCCTCACGCCTCGGCGGCGATCAGCGCCATTTCGTCGACCTTGACGCCCGGACCCATCGTCGACGAGATGGTGGCCGACTTGACGTACTTGCCCTTGGCAGCCGCGGGCTTGGCCTTGACCACGGCCGCGACCAGCGCCTCGACGTTCTGCAGCAGCTTCTCGGCGCCGAACGACCGCTTGCCGAAAGGCGCGTGGATGATGCCGGTCTTGTCGACGCGGAACTCGACCTTGCCCGCCTTGATCTCCTGGATCGCCTTGCCGACGTCCTGGGTGACGGTTCCGGTCTTGGGATTGGGCATCAGGCCGCGCGGACCGAGCACCTTGCCCAGGCGACCGACCACCCGCATCATGTCCGGCGTCGCGACCACCGCCTCGAAATCGAGCCAGCCGCCCTCGATCTTCTTGGCCATGTCGTCGCCGCCGACGAAATCGGCGCCGGCGTCCTCGGCTTCCTTGATCTTCTCGCCCTGCGCGAAGACCAGCACGCGCGCCGTACGGCCGAGGCCGTGCGGCAGCACGACGGTGCCGCGCACCATCTGATCGGCGTGCTTCGGATCGACACCGAGCCGGAGCGCGATCTCGACCGTCTCGTCGAACTTGGCGAAGGCCGTCTCGGTGACGAGGCGCACCGCGTCCGAGAGCGGATAGACCCTGGGCTCGACCTTGACGGCGGCCGCCCGGTACTTCTTGCCGTGTTGAGCCATTCTTCCTTCCCTTCTGGTCCGAACGGCCGCTCGCGCGGCCTCCCAGAGTTGAGAGTGACGTCCGAGCCGGTCTTCCGGCTCAGCCCTGGACTTCGATTCCCATCGAGCGCGCCGTGCCCTCGACGGTCCGCATCGCGCCCTCGAGGTCCGCCGCGTTGAGATCCGGCATCTTGGTGCGCGCGATCTCCTCGACCTGCTTCCGGGTGACCGTGCCGACCTTGTTGCGGTTGGGCACGCCCGAGCCCTTCGCCACGCCCGCCGCGCGCGCGAGCAGGATGGCGGCGGGCGGCGTCTTGGTGATGAAGGTGTAGCTGCGGTCCGAGTAGACCGTGACCACGACCGGGATGATGAGGCCGTCCTGCGCCTGGGTCCGGGCGTTGAAGGTCTTGCAGAAATCCATGATGTTCACGCCCGCCTGACCCAGCGCGGGACCGACCGGCGGCGCAGGCGTCGCCTTGCCGGCGGGAATCTGCAGCTTGACGTAACCGACGACTTTCTTGGCCATGACTCGAGAACCTCGCCTCTCCCGGCTTGCCTACCGCGACTACAGCTTCTGAACCCCGAGGAAGTCGAGCTCGACCGGGGTGTGGCGACCGAAGATGGTCACCATCACCTTCAGGGTGTTGCGGTCGAGATTGACCTCTTCGACCGTGCCGGTGAAGTTGGAGAACGGTCCCTCGACGATCTTGACCGGCTCGCCCTTCTCGAACACGTACCTCGGCTTCGGCTTCTCCTTGGCGGTGACCACCTGCTCGAGGATCTGGTTGACCTCCTCCTCGGACAGGGGTGTCGGAACCTTGCCGGTGCCGACGAAGCCGGTGACCTTCGGCGTGTTCTTCACCACGTGCCAGGTCTCCTCGCTCATCTCCATCTCGACGAGGATGTAACCCGGGAAGAACTTGCGCTGGGTCTCGCGCTTCTTGCCACCCTTCAGCTCGACGATGGTCTCCATCGGAATGCGGATCTCGCCGATCTTCTCGCCGAATCCCAGGGCGTCGGCGCGCTGGCGCAGGGTCTCCTTCACCCGCTCCTCGAAACCGGAGTAGGTGTGGACGATGTACCAGTGCCGCTTGCCGCCGCCGCTTCCGTTCACGAGCCCACCACCTTGAACAGCTGCACGATCACGAGATCGGCGAGCCACAGATACAGGGCGAAGATGACGCTGGTGATCAACACGACCACCGTGGTGCCGATCACCTCGTCACGCGAGGGGAACGACACCTTCTTCATCTCGGCCTTGACCTCGGAGAAGAACTCCGGGATCGAAGCGAAGAAACTTTTTGCCTTAGCCCACCCGCTCATCTCGCTCTCGATTGATCATTGGCAGGCCAGGAGGGATTCGAACCCCCAACATCCGGTTTTGGAGACCGGCGCTCTACCAGTTCGAGCTACTGGCCTAGGATTCTTTTCGCTCCTACGCGATGACCTCGGTGACAGTACCGGCGCCGATGGTGCGGCCGCCCTCGCGGATCGCGAAGCGCACGCCCTTCTCCATCGCCACCGGCGCGA
>JAGSPQ010000673.1 GCA_018262385.1 Myxococcaceae bacterium
GCACGATCTTCCCGTTGCCTGCCACCAGCACCAGCGCCGCGACGAATGCTCCGGCCATCAACGCCAGCACGAAGCCGACGTTCGACGCGGCGCTCTTGCGGGTGGTGCCCAGCGGCAGGGCGCTCACGGCTCCTCGCCCTCGCGGGTGGTGCGGACCCACTCGCCCTTCTTCGCTTCCGGCCGCGAGAACATCAGCCGCACCTTCCAAACCACGTAGATCGGCGCGTACGCCAGGTCGAGCAGGCCGCGCAGCCCGACCTCGGACAGCGCCCACCCCCGCAGCACGTAGAGGCAGAGGATGAAGCAGGCGAGGCCGAACGGGTAGACGGCGACCCAGGCCACTCCGGTGATCGCCGCGCCCACCACCGCGGCACCGAAGCCTGCGAAGGCGGGGAAGGCGATCCAGGTCAGCGGCGGCACCAGCACGTCGGCCGCCATGTCGGTCAGCAGCAGGCTGGGCTTGCTCAGCCCATCGCGCAGCAGCGGCAGGCCGTATTGCTTCATCAGCGCAATCCGGCCGCCTTCCCACCGGCGGCGCTGCGAGCGGCTGGCCTTCTCGCTCGCCACCATCTCGCCCAGCACGTGCGCCTCGTGGGCGTACCAGACCCGGTGGCCGTGGCGGGCGATCCGGATCCCGTACTCGACGTCCTCCACCACCGAGAACGCGTCGTGCGGCACCTGGCGGATCAGCGGGTGGGAGAAGCACATCCCGTTGCCGCGCAGGCCGCACGAGACCTGCAGCCGCTCGCGGGCGTGGCTGCGCACTCCGTGAAACACCGCGAAGGCGATCCGCATCAGCCGGGTGCGCCAGCTGCTCTTCTCTTCCAACACCCCGTAGTGGGCCTGGACGGCGAACGCGCCGGCCTCGAGCCGGGTGGCGAACGCCTGGAGCAGGTTCTTCGAGACGAGGGTGTCGGCGTCGACCACCACCACCGCGTCGGCCTGCTGATCTTCGAGGCTGCGGGTGAAGGCGTGGTGCAGCGCGTAGCCCTTGCCCCGCTTCTCGGAGTCGGTGCGCTCGAGCACGGTCGCGCCGGCCTCGCGGGCCTTCTGCGCCGTCGCGTCGCTGCAGTTGTCGGCGACCACCAGCACCCGGAACTTGTCCTTCGGCCAGTCGATCGCCAGCAGGTTGGTCACGGTGCGGGCGATGCCCAGCTCTTCGTTGTGCGAGGGCACCACGAAGTCGAAGCGCAGCCGCGGCGGCCCGTACTCCGGCGGCTTCAGCCGCGCCGACAGCAGCGTCAGCAGGCCCAGGTACCCGACCGGGATGAGCAGCAGCAGCCCGGCGAGCGTGAGCAGTGTGTCGAGAAGGAACACCGGCGGCCGCTACAGCTTGACCTGCGCGAGCAGCGGCAGCCCCAGCTTCTTCTCGACCTGCCACGCCTCGATCACCTTGCCCTTGCGCAGGTCGAGCAGCGTGCTGGTGAGGAAAGAGAACAGCAGGCCCGCCAGCACGCCGGCGATCACGATCAGCGGCACGTTGGGCGAGATCGGATTGCGCGGGGTCTGCGCGGGGCTGACCACGGTGTAGCGGTACTTGAACGCGGCGCGCGCGGTGTCGAGCTCGATGCGGGCGGCGTCGATGCGCATCAGGATGTCCTGGTAGCGCGAGGTGGCCATCGCCAGCTGCGAGCGGGCGACAGTGACGGCCGGGTCGTCGCGCAGGTCGGGCGCGACCTCGCTGATCACCCGGTCGACGTCGGGGGCGGAGTTCCGGGTGGCGAACGAGGTGCTGCCCGGCTCGACCGCGGCGTTGACGTCCTTGCCGCCGCGCGACTTGTACTCCTCGATCAACGCCAGCTCGTCGCGCTTGAGCGTCTCGATCTGGGGCGACTCTTTCTGCAGCGCGTCGATCCGCTGCTCGCTGTCGACCACCACCGGGTGGTTGGCCGAGTAGATCACCTTCTGCTCCGCCAGCTGGGCCTGCAGCTCGGTGAGCCTCCGGGCGCGGAACTCCTCGAGGTCGGCGATCGCCCGCCGCTTGGTGCGGATGAGGAACTTCAGCTGCGACAGCTCTTGCACCGGCGTCTCTTTGTTCGCCGCCGGCAACGGGCGGGGCCGCGCAGGGATGGCGGCGACCGCAGCTTTTGCGTCCTTCTTCGTCTGGCTCTTCCGTTCGTCGGCGACCTTCTGGACATTGGTGACCGCCTCTTCGATCGCGGTCTGGGTCTCGGAGGCGTGCATCTCGAGGATCGAGATTGTCTCCGAGATCGCCGACACCTCGGACACGTGGCGGGTCTCGAGGAAGTTCTGCTGGGCGGTCTCGACCAGCTGCCGCGCCATCGGGCCGTCGGGCCAGTAGATCGCGATCACCACCGTGCCGTCGCCGGCGTAGACGTTGAACCGCTTCTCGAGCGTGCCGACCATTCCGTCCATCCGCTGGTCTTCGTTCGGCTGGCCGGCCAGCGCCTGAATCGCCTGGTCCTTCAGCTTCAGCACCGGGTGGCGGTGCGCTTCCCAGTGCTCGAGCAGCTTGGTCTGCTTCACCATCGCGACCAGGTTGTCCCGCGCCATCACCGTCTCTTGCGCCGCCCGGGTCGGGCCATCCATGTCCGAGTTGTTGCTGCGGTGCGGATTGCCGAGCGAGGCCATCAGGGTGTTTCGGTTGGCCAGCAGCTTCGACTGCGACTCGTACTTCTTCGGGTAGACCCAGACGAGGAACACCGCCATCCCGAAGACCATCAGCCCGGACAGGATTCCGGCCACCCGGTGGCGGCCGAGGCTTCGCCAGATGAAGCCGAACCACAGCTTGATCGCCGCGTAGTCGAACAGGTCGACGTCGGAGGGCTCGGGGGCGCGCTGGGGGTCGGGGTGCAGGGGAGTAGGCACTTTCGTCATGTCAGTCGTGTACCGTTTTCGAGAGGAGTTCGACCGGGCTGCGGCCAACAATCAGCGTGAAATAGACGACCACCACCGCGAACCAATAAATGAAGTTGTAGACGAGAAAGCCGGTCAGCGTGCGGCGAAGGCCGACGCCAGCGTGTCGGGCATGCGAGAACCGGACCGGAATCCAGATCATCATGACCAAGATGGAAAGCAGCAGAAGTTTTGCCACGCGGGCACCTTACCAAACTGTGGATTTGCGACCGGTTTCGAGCCAGACACTGCCCCCGATGGCTCGACGCTTCCGCTTCGCCCTCCGGGGCTTGTTTTGCGTCATGCTGGTTGCGTGCCGCGAGCCCTCGCACGCCGCGGAGTCGAAGCCGGTTGCCGCTGAAGTCGCGAAGGTGACCGAGCTGATCTACAGCGGGAAGCTGCACAACGGCTGGCTCGACTACGGCTGGTCGCCCCGGGAGATCGACCGGGGCCCGGCGAAGGTCGACCTGTCGAACTACGGCGGCTGGATCCTGGGCAAGCCGGGGAAGAAGCAGGGCTACGGCGGGCTGCGCTTCAAGGTGCGAACCGTCGACGCGGTGGATCTCGAGATCCGGGTCGAAGGGCACGGCTCCTTCCCCAAAGTGGCGCTGGTGAACTTCGAGCCGATCGCCGAGGCCAACGGCTGGCGCGAGTACTTCCTGCCGATGCCGATGCTCAACCCGCGTGGAGTGGACTTCGAGCAGG
>JAGSPQ010000674.1 GCA_018262385.1 Myxococcaceae bacterium
GTCGACGTACTCCATCACCAGAAAGTAGCTGCCCTCGTGCAGCCCGAAGTCGTAGACCTGAACGATGTTCGGGTGGTTGAGCTGCGCGACCAGCTTGGCTTCCGACATGAACATCGACACGAACGACTGATCGCGCGACAGCTCGGGCAGCACCCGCTTGACCACCACCGGCTTGAGGAAGCCGCCCGGCCCCTCGACCTGGGCGAGGAACACCTCGGCCATTCCTCCCTCGGCCAGCTTCCCGAGCAGGCGGTACTTGCCGATGACTTCCATGCCTAGAGCTCCTGCTTCGACCCCCACCACAGGTACCCCGAGGCTTCCTTGCAGCGGACCATCGCCCAGCCGGCCTTCATGTGCTGGTCGGGCTCGCGGGGATCGTCTTCGAAGTTTCCATGGCGGATGTTGTCGCTGTCCATCGGGCCGATCGGATCTTCGAACTTGAAGAACTTCTTGAACGGCAGCCGGACCTCGCAGGTGTTCCACTTGAAGTTGGTGTCGTTGTAGAGAATCACGCCCCGGCGGCCGCCCTCGTTGATCACCCGGCCCTTCAGCACCAACGCGGCAGGCCTGGCCGGCACCGCCACCTCTTCCGCCTTCACCGGCGTGGCCTCGACCGGCTTCGGATCCGCCGCCTTCACCGCGACCTTCGTCCCGTCGGGCTTCACCTCGGTCCTGGCCGGATCGGCCTTCGCCGGCTCGGTCTTGGCGGTCGTCGGGTTGGCCGCCGCCACCGGGCCGACCGGCTTGCGCTTGCCGCCCTTCTCGATCACCGCGAACACCACCGCCTTCCCGGGCACCTGCACGCCCTCGTCGACGCGGCCGATCAGGCCCTTCATCTCCATGATCGCGCCCAGGCCGTAGACCTCGCGCAGCGGCGAGTTGGGGATCGGAGGGCCGACCACGGTCAGCTCGTCGCCCAGCTTCACCTTCGTCTTCTTGCCCGGCTTGACCCACAGCTCGCCCTTGTCGCGGAAGATCACCAGCGCCTCGCCTTCGAACCTGGCCCGCTCGAGCGGCTTGTCGACCTTCGCGGCGGGATCCTCCTTGACCGGAACCTCGACCGGCTTCGGATCTTCGGCGACCGGATCGGCCGCCTTCACCTCGGCGACTTTGACCGGTGCCGGCTCGACCGGCTTGTCGCCGACCCTGGCGACGATGATCTCGTTGGGCTCGACGGGCTTGGGAGGATCTGCCACCACCACCGCACCTCCGCCCTCGGCAGGGCGGATGACGAACCACCAGGTTCCGCCTGCGCCGCCCGCGATCAGCAGCAGCAACAGCACCACGATCAGCGGGGCGCGGCTCTTCTGGATCTTCAGCTCGTCATCCGCGGGATTGACGAAGCTCTCCCTCGGCTGCTGAATCGGAGACGACGGCGGCCGGCGGGCCGGCGCGGCGCCCCTGCCCGGCGCAGGCGAGATCTGCCCGGACAGCGCGCGCTGGGGCCCGGTCATCTGGTCCGCGTCCATCGCATTCGGGCCGGTGCGCACCATCGTGCCGTCGAGCTTGTGGGCGGCGTTGGTGGCGGTCGCTGCCACGGCATCGAGCGCGGCCTGGACCTCGGCCGGCCGGGAGGGCACCTTCGGCGAGCTGCCCTTCTTCCGCTCGGCCGACAGCTTCGACTGGAGGTGGCGCTCGGCGGCGAACTCTTCGGGGCACATCGAGCGGACGTAGTTGCCGACGTCCTCCGCGGAGACCGAGAGGTTCTCGCGCACCAGCAGTTCGTTGAGCGCGCGGGAGAAGTCGTCGGCGCGGTTGTAGCGGGTCGCCGGGTCGGCGCCGAGCGCGCGCATCACCGTGCGGTCGAGCGTCTCGGAGATCTCGGGGCGGATCGCCCGCAGCGAGACCGGCTTGGGGAAGGCCATCTGGGCGACCATCTCGCCCACCGTGCCGCCGAGGAACAGCGGGCGGCCGGCGAGCAGTTCCCAGATCACGATCCCGGCCGAGTAGATGTCGCTGCGGTGATCGACCGTCTCGCCCTTGGCCTGCTCGGGAGACATGTACCCGAGCTTGCCGAGCACGGTCGACGGCATGGTGTGCTTGCTTCGAGCGGTGCTCTTGGCGAGCCCGAAGTCGATCACCTTCACCTCGCCCTCGTAGCTGACCATCACGTTCTGGGGCGAGACGTCGCGGTGCACGATCCCCAGCGCCACGCCGTCGGCGCCCACCTTGCGGTGCGCGTAGCCGAGCGCCTCGGTGATCTGCTGGCCGATCAGCATCGCGATCGGCACCGGCACCACCGCGCTCATCCCCTTGACCCGATCTTCGACCCGCGACAGATCGACGCCGGCGACGTATTCGATCGCCATGTAGAGCGTCTGGTCGACGTCTCCCATGTCGTAGACCTGCGCGATGTTGCTGTGGGTGAGGTGGGTGAGGACCTTGGCTTCGTGGTGAAACCGATCGACGAACTGGGGGTCCGTCATCATCTGCGGAAGGATCGTCTTGACGATGCACAGCTTCTCGAAGCCCGCGGCTCCGGTGAGGCGGGCCAGGTGCACCTCGCCCATGCCCCCCTGGCCGAGCAGATACATCAGCTCGTATCTGCCGAGGAATCTCGGCTGGGCACCGTTTTGCGGCTGGCTCGCCATGGCGCGTCATACTAACCCCAGCCACCCGTGATTGGTTCCTTTCTGCTCTGGGTCTGGGTCTGGATCCTGGGCACCGTCCTGGCGACGTTGGCCCTGGTGCTGAGCATCCCGTTCAACCCCTGGACGGACCCGAAGCGGGTAGTGGTCGGCTACCTGAGCCAGGCGTGGGGCCGGGGGGTGATGTGGGCTGGCACCTGTACCTGGCCGGCTACATCCGGGCGGGGACGGGAGAGGAGGGCGACGCGCCGCGGGTGCTCAACCAGTGCCTGAAGTGGCTCAAGCTCGGCTGTCACATCCTCTGGTTCCCGGAAGGGCACCGCTCGAGGGACGGCGAGGTGAAGCGGTTCAAGACCGGAGCGTTCGTCGCCGCCAAGCAGGCCGGGGTGAAGGTGGTGCCGGTGGCGATCAGCGGGACCCCGAACGTGATCAAGACCCGGAGCCTGCGCTACTTCTTCAAGGGGATCCGGGTGCAGATCACCCTCCTCCCGCCGTTCGAGGTGGACGGCGAGCCGAAGGCCGCGGCGGTGAAAGCGCGCGACCTGGTCGCCAAACAAGTCGCGCTCCAACGCGCCACCGACCCCTGGGAGCCCTGAACATGCCCGTCGCGATCACCGGCTACGGGATCGTCAGCGCCCATGGTCCGGGCCTCGAGCCGCTCGCCGAGGCGCTGCGCGCGGGGAAGACCGGCGTCCGTCCGGTCACCGCCTTCCCGGTCGAGGGGCTGTGCAGCAACCTCGCCGCCCAGGCGCCGGTGACGACGGGCGCCGATCGCGCGCTGGGGCTGCTGCAGCTGGCGGCCGAGGAAGCGCTGGGCTGGCGCGACTGGGCGCCCTCGAAGCGGCGGGCGGTGCTGCTGGGCTCGACCAAGGGATCGCTGCCCCGGGTGCTCGAGCAGGGCGAGTCGGATCCGTTCGCGCACCTCACCGCCTGGCTGGCCGAGCGCAGCCGGGCGCGAGGTCCGGTGCGGGCGATCGGCTGCGCGTGCGCGTCGAGCACCGCGGCGATCGGCGCGGCGCTGCACCTGATCGAGTCGGGCCGGTGCGACGAGGCGGTGGTGGCGGGGGTCGAGGCGCTGCACCCGTTCGTCTACTCCGGCTTCCACGCGCTGAAGGCAATGTCGCCCAGGCCGGCGGCGCCGTTCGACGCGCACCGGCAGGGGCTGTCGATGGGCGAAGGCGCGGCGGTGCTGGTGCTCGAGAGTGCGGGCAGCGCGGCGGCGAACCGGCGCAAGCCGCTGGGGTGGATCGAGGGGTTCGGCGCGGCGTCGGACGCGAACGATCAGACCGCTCCGCACCCCGAGGGCGAGGGGCTGCTGCGGGCGTGCCAGGCGGCGCTGAAGTCGGCGCAGCTGGAGGTGGGCGGGCTCGGGCGGTACCACGCGCACGGCACCGCGACGGTTCAGAACGACGCGATGGAGGCGGCGATGTGCCAGCGGCTGTTCGGGCCGAACGGGATTGCGCTGTGCGCGACCAAGGGCTCGATCGGCCACACCCTGGGCGCCGCCGGAGTGCTCGATCTGCTCGGCTGCCTCGCGTCGCTCAACGCCCGCGAGCTGTGGCCGGTGGTCGGGCTGGAGGAGCCCGATCCGAAGCTGGCCGTCGCGGCGGTGACCGCGATCCGCTCCGATCCGCACCCGCGCGCGCTGCTGGCCACCGCGGGGTTCGGCGGGATCAACGCCGCGCTGGTGCTGCGCAGGAGCGACCCATGACCGCGGGCATCTCGCGCTGGGCCGCGTGGACGGCGAAGGGAGTGGCGATCGGCGGCGATCCTCCCGAGCGCACCCCGGGGCCGATTGCCGCCTGGGCCGAGGCGCCGCCGCTGTCGAAGATTCACCCCCGGGCGCGACGGCCCCACCCGCAGGCGAAGGCGCTGGTGCAGCTGGCCTCGGTGGTGCTGGGCGAGCGAAGGCTCGAGGGGCTGGCGCTCACGCTCGGCTCGGCCAGCGGCAGCGCCGGGCCCGATCGCGAGTTCGCGGCAGAGCTGAAGAAGAAGGGCCCAGGCTTCGGCGGCCCCTCGCTGTTCGTCTACACCCTGCCCTCCGCGCCGCTGGGCGAGATCGCCGTCGCGTTCGGGGTGCGGGGCCCGCTCACCACCGTCAGCGCCGGGGCGGCGAGCGCGCTCACCGCGGTGGCGACCGCGATCGACGACGTCGACTCAGGGCGGGCGCCGGCGGTGCTGTGCGGCGGCTTCGAGTGGGGCACCGCCTCGGACTTCGTCGCGCTGTTCCTGATCGAGCCGATGGGGCCGATCACGATCACCGGCGACACCGGCTACGGCGAGACCCCCGAAGGAGCCCGCGGCGACGTGCTCGACCTGATCGCCGCGGTGGCCAGCGGCCGGCCGTTCAGCCTCACCTCGGCCGATCGGCTCGGCTTCTGGGCGCAGGTCCGCTCGGAAGGAGACCTCCAGTGAAGGGCGTGGCGATCACGGGCATCGGGATGTTGTCGGACCTCGGCCGGGGGCTCACCGCGCACAGCGATGGGCTGCGGCGGGGGGTGACGGCGCTCGCGCCGCTGACGCTGTTCCAGACCGAGGGCCTGGGGGTGCGCCCGGTCGGCCAGGTCGACGACGCGCTGCTGGACGGCAAGCCCAACTACTCGCGCAGCCAGCGGCTGGCGCTCTCGGCGGCGAACGACGCGCTGGGCGGCTACCGGCCGGCGGGCGAAGGGGTGATCGCGATCGGGTCGACCACCGGCGGGATCTACGAATCCGAGCAGCACTACCTCAAGCACCGCGGGCAGGAAGGCGGGGCCGATCGCGGGCTGCTGATCAACCACGCGGTGGGGACGATCGCCGATCGGCTCTGCCGCGACCTGCAGCTGGGCGGCGAGCGCCACACCTTCGCGACCGCGTGCTCCTCGAGCGCCAACTCGATCGGCTACGCGGCGGCGCGGGTCGAGGCGGGCGCGCCGTGGGCGCTGGCGGGCGGAGTCGACTCGCTCTGCCGGCTGACCTGGGCCGGCTTCCACTCGCTCAAGCTGCTGTCGAGCGCGGCCTGCAAGCCGTTCGATCGCACCCGCAACGGGCTGTCGCTGGGCGAGGCGGCGGCGTTTCTGCTGCTCGAGCCGATCGCCGCGGCGCGCGCGCGGGGAGCGACGATCTTCGGCCTGGTGAGCGGCTGGGGGTGCTCGGCCGACGCGTACCACATGACCGCTCCGCACCCGGAAGGGGTGGGGGCGATCGCCGCGATCCGGGCGGCGCTGAGCGACGCGGGCTGCGAGCCCCACCAGATCGACTACGTGAACGCGCACGGCACCGCGACGCCCGCCAACGACGCCGCCGAAGGGCACGCGCTGAGGGCGGTGTTCGGGGCGAAGGTGCCGCCGGTGAGCTCGACCAAGGGCGTCACCGGCCACTCGCTCGGCGCCGCCGGGGCGCTGGAGGCGGCGATCAGCCTGCTGGTGATTCGCGAGGGCTTCTTGCCGGGGAACGTCGGGCTCGAGGAGGTCGATCCCGCGATCGGCTTTGCTCCCCTCGGGCCGGCCACCGGCGCGGCGACCGTCTCGAGGGTGCTCTCGAACTCATTCGGGTTTGGCGGCAACAACACCGCGCTGGTCCTGGAGCGTGCGCCGTGACCGCGGTCTCGATCCT
>JAGSPQ010000059.1 GCA_018262385.1 Myxococcaceae bacterium
TTGGCTCGTTCGGAGTCGCCCGATAGTTGCAGCCTTGACCTGAGGCAAATGGGCCTGAAAGATGCGGCCCATGCCGAAAAGCTTTGGACTCTTGCGCGCCGTCGTGGGGATTTCGGTTCTGGGGCTGGTGGGGTGTGGAGGGGAGGTCGCGACGCTGGAGTACGTCAGCATCACGCCCCCGCTGCCGAAGATCGGCGAGGTCGCCACCGTTCAGTTCAAGCTCACCGACTACCGCGGCATGCCGCTGGCGGGCAAGGACGTCACCTTCAAGCTCGACACCGCCAACGCGGGCGTCAGCCTCACCCCGTTGAGCGCCAACTCGCTCAAGGGCAGCGGGATCGTCGAGACCCAATTGGTGGCGTCCAACCGGGTCGCCTCGGTGCGGGTGATCGCCACCGCCGGCGGGAAGGAGGTCAGCTCTCCCGCGCTGTCGTTTGCCGGATCCGCCGCCAACGGCCGCCAGTTCACCTTCCAGTGCGGCAAGATCTCTGGCGACGGCTCGGGCGGCGTCCACGCGATCGGGGCCTACGACCAGAGCCGCTACCTGATCGCCGGGGTGAAGCTCAACTGCGTCGCCCACGTGGCCGATCGCAACGGCGATGGCCTCAACGGAGCCCTGGTGTCCTTCGTGACCGAGGCAGGCACGATCGGCCCCAGCGAGAGCAGCGTCTCCGACGTCGTGGGCAACGCCGAGATTCTCTACAAGACCTCGTTGCCGATGCCGAAGGAAGTCGCCCCCGCCACGTTCGTCTGGAATCCGACCAACGACGAAACCCACACCGGCGAGTACCTCGTCCCGCTGTGGATGGAGCCGTACCGCTGGACCACCAACCCGATCGGCACCTTCGACGTCGGCATCCCCGCCCTGGTGTTGACCAACCTGCAGGAGCCGCGTCGGCCCGACCCGATTCGCCGCCGCCCCGACACCGGCCAGCCGTACCAGAACAACCCTCGCGACAACCTGGTCTCGATGATCGCGATCACCCAGGGGGAAGAAGGCTTCACCGACTCGAACAACAACGGCATCTTCGACACCGAGGAGGCGTTCGACGATCTCGCCGAGCCCTTCGTCGACGCGGACGACAACGGCACCTGGGACGCCGACGAGAAGTTCATCGACGTCAACAACGACGGGAAGTGGAACGGCAAGAACGGCAAGTGGGACCAGAACACCACCCTCTGGGTCGCCGAGCGGATCATCTGGACCGGAATTCCCAACGGGGAAGACGCGGTCCTCTCCGCCACCAACCCGGTCCCCTGCATCCGGGGAGTCAAGGGGGTGGGCGGCCCGATCGAGGTGTCGTGCAACGGGTTCGCCGAGGTCGACTACCTGATCGCGGATCCCTGGTGGAACGGGCTGGCCCGGAACAACGAAGGCGACGGTTGCTCCTCGGGGTCGACCGACGTGGTCGACGTGATCGGCGGCGACACCGGAGCGGCCTTCACCTACCCGAACGTCACCCGGTTCAACTTCCTCCTCAAGGACAAGCTGGATCGCAAGCCGACTCCGATGCTCAGCCCTCCCCAGCCCACCTGCAACGTGCCGCCCGGCAACGCCTGCACCCCCAGCGGCCCCGACTGCTGGAACTTCAAGGTTCAGGTCGTCTGCAAGTTCACCGCTTCGCAGGTCGAAGGGCACATCGTGGCCCTGGCGGACATCATCGAGGGGCGAATCTGGAAGAACACCCCCCCGTAGTCCGTCGCGGCGCACCTTGATTATTGATTCAGGAATCAATATGCCCCTGAGTCATGGCCGCAAAGGCGTTGGCGCAGCAGACGACCCGGGAGCAGGACCGCAGGCGGACGATCCTCCGCGCGGCGGTCGAGGTGTTCTCGAAGAAGGGCTACCACGGCTGCCGGATCGCGGACGTCGCCCGAGAGGCCGGGGTGGCCTACGGGCTCGTCTACCACTACTTCAAGAACAAGGATGAGCTGCTCGAGTCGGTGTTCACCAGTGGGTGGTCCGGCTTCGTCGAGCGGCTGACCGAGCAGGCCAGCAAGAGCACCACATTCGAAGATCGGGTGCGCGGCGTGGTCGGGGTGGCGTTCGACGCCTACAAGCACGATCCGCGCGGAGTGAAGGTGCTGATCCTCGAGGTCGGCCGCAGCCCCTCGGGGGGCGCGGTCAACCGCGGCAGCGCCTTCTCCGACGTGATCCGCCTCGCCTCGCTGCTGTTCCAGGAAGCGAAGGAGAAGGGCCACCTGAAGGCCGACATGGATCCGCTGCTGGCGGCGACGATGTTGTTCGGCGCGATCGAGATGGGGCTGACCGCGTTCGTGCTCGGGCTGCTCGATCGCAAGGACGACTCGGTGCTCGACCGCGCCCGCGACCAGGTGGCCGAGACCTTCTTGCGCGGGGTGGTGCCGGCCGGCACGGCGCAGGATCCCACCAGCCGGGCGGGCCAGGCGAACCCTGCAGTGAGGAGCAAGCAAACATGGACGAGCTCGAAGTCACCTACGAAGTCCAGGGCCCAGCGGCGCGCCTGACGATCAACCGGGAGGCGGCGCGCAACGCGCTCTCTCCGGGGGTGATCGCAGGGCTCTGCGCAGGGCTGGACAAGGCCGAGGCCGACAGCGCGGTGCGGGTGGTGGTGCTGACCGGCACCGGGGTGAAGGCGTTCTGCGCCGGCGGCGACCTGGGCGGGATGGCCGACGGCTTCCTCGCCGGCCACGAAGGGCGCCGCGGGTATGGCGCGCTGCTGCTGAAGATCCAGGGCTGCTCGAAGCCGACGATCGCCCGGCTCAACGGGCACGCGCTGGCGGGCGGCATGGGGCTGGTGCTGGCGAGCGACTTTGCAATCGCCAGCAGCGAGGCCCAGCTGGGGCTGCCTGAGATCGATCGCGGCCTGTTCCCGATGATGCTGCTGGCGCTGCTGCAGCGGCACCTCGGCCGGAAGCAGGCGCTGCAGTTGCTGCTCACCGGCGAGCGGGTTGGCGCGGCGGAGGCGGTGACGCTGGGGCTGGTGAACCAGGCGGTCGCTCCGGCGGGGCTCGACGCGGCGGTCGAGCTGCTGGCGGGGAAGCTGGCGGGCAAGAGCCAGGCGATTCTGAAGCTCGGCAAGCGCGCATTCCTTTCGGCGGAAGATCTGCCGCTGGCGCAGGCGATTGAGTTGCTCGCCGCCAACCTGTCGATCAACGTCCTGGCGGAAGACGCCGCGGAGGGCGTCACTGCATTCCTCGAGAAGCGCAAACCCAACTGGAAGGATCGCTGACATGGCCGTTTCGAAAGACAAGGTGTTGGTGACTGCTGCGCTGACCGGAGTTCTCACCAAGCGCGAGCAGCACCCGGGGATCCCCTACACGCCGGCCGAGATCGCCGACGAGGCGAAGCGCGCCTACGACGCGGGCGCGATGCAGGTGCACATTCACGCCCGCGAGCCCGAGACGGGAGACGCGACCTGGAGCGCGGAGACCTACGGCCAGATCAAGGCCGAGGTGAACAAGCGGTGCCCGGTGATCGTGAACTTCAGCACCGGCGGCTTCAACATGGGCGTCAACAGCGAGGAAGAGAAGAAGCAGCGCCTCGAGTACGTCTGGCGGGTGAAGCCCGAGGTGGCCGCGCTCAACATGGGCTCGATGAACTACGCGAAGTACTCCGAGAAACGGAAGGGCTTCGTCTTCGACTTCATCTTCACCAACTCGTTCGGCGACATCCTCACCTGCCTGCAGGCGATCAAAGAGGGCGGGGCGAAGCCGGAGCTCGAGTGCTTCGACGTCGGCCACATCAACAACGCCGAGCCGCTGTTCCAGATGGGCGCGCTCAAGGGGCCCGCCCAGTACAGCTTCATCCTCGGCGTGCTCGGCGGCGCTCCGGCCACCACCGACACCCTCTCGCACATGTCGAAGCAGATCCGCCCGGGCGACGCCTGGGAGGTGATCGGGATCTCCAAGATCCAGTGGAAGCTGATCGGCGCCGCGCTGTCGCTGGGCGGCAACGTCCGCGTCGGGCTGGAGGACAACTTCTACCTCGACGCTGCCGGCACCCAGATGGCGAAGAACAGCGCCGAGCTGGTGGAGAAGGCGGTGCGGATGGCGCGAGACGTCGGCCGCGAGCCGATGAACATCGCCGAGGCCCGCGAGCACCTCGCGCTGCCCTGGAAGTGGTAGCCGGCTACTGAAAGTCGAGGCCGAGCACGCTCAGGGCGTCGACCCAGCGGCCGCCGATCTTCGCGCCCCAGTGGAGGTGGGGGCCGGTCACCCGGCCGGTCTTGCCGATCAGCCCGATCCGCTGCCCCTTCTTCACCTTCTGCCCCGCCTTCACGTCGAAGCGCGAGAGGTGGAAGTACGCGGTGTAGAGCCCGAGGCCGTGGAAGATCACCACCGTGTTGCCCGAGCCGAAGCACTCGCGCTGCAGCACCACCTTCCCGTCGTTGCTGGCGAAGGCCTCGTCGCCGGTGTCGCCGTTGAGATCGACCCCGAAGTGCTGGCTCTTCTTCTTGCCGTTGAACATCCGCAGATCGCCGAACGGCGCGGTCACGTCGTCGTTGCGCGGCCAGCCGAAGTTGGCGGTGAACAGCCGCGCGCTCCGCTCCTGCCCGAAGGCGGCGTCGAAGGCGGCCTGGTCACGCCTTGACCAGTCGCGCTGCTTCTTGCTGGGCGAGGTGAACTTCTTCGAGACCTTCAGCTCGCTCGAGCGGAAGCCGGGCGGGATCACCTCGAGCGTGCCCTGCAGATCGAGCTCCTGGGCCTCGGCCACCGCCCGCACCGACAGCTCGAGTGAGCCGTCGGTCGTCTCGACCGGCAACCCGACCAGCGCCTGCCAACCGCCGGGGAAGGGGTGGAAGTCGAGCTCGAAGCCACCCAGCCGGCCCTGCGGCTCGTGGGCGGAGTCGACGCCGCGAACGGTGATCAGCACCGCGTCCCCGGGCCGGGCGGTGCCGGGTTGGACCTGCATGCTCGCGGGGGCGGCGAGGAGGACGGCGGCGGTGGCAGCAAGGCAGAGCAACGGGAGGGGAGGTTTGCCACGCACACGCGGGTCGTCAAGGTCCGGGCCGGATTGATGCCGCGGCCGATTGGTAACGGGTTTGGAGCTATGCTGCCGCGCCAATGCGCGAACTGAGGGCAGCGATCGCAGCGGCGGTGATCCTGGCGGCCAGCTGTGGGCCCAACAACCAGACCATCACCATCGTGGGGCCGACCGGCGGCGAGGTCTGCCTCGACAATCAGCGGGTCTGCATCATCATCCCTCCCGGCGCGCTGGAGCTGGCGATCGCGATCAAGATCGTGCCCACCGGCGACGTTCCCGCTGGAGCCTATGGCGAGGGCTATGAGATCGGCCCGACCGGCACCGAGTTCCTCAAGCCGGCGAAGGTGATCTTCAAGATCGACTCGCTGTTCGAGGAAGACAGCGGCGTGGATCCGCTGCTGCTGCGGCTCTACACCAGGTACGAGGGCGCAGACTGGCAGCCGCTGGCGACGCCGGTTCCGCCGTTGGATCGGGTGCGCCGGACGTTGAGCGGTACCGTCGATCACCTCTCGCCGTTCGTGATCCTCCGCGCCGATCGCTTGCCCGACGGCGGAATCCCGATCGAGATCGACGGCGGAACGAAGGACGCCGGGGTGATCGTCATCCCGTACTTCGACGCCGGAAGGCCCGACGCTGGAAGGCCCGATGCGGGAAGGCCCGATGCGGGGACTCCCGACGCGGGGACTCCCGACGCGGGGACACCCGATGCGGGAAAGCCCGACGCCGGTCCGCCCGACGCTGGTCCGCCCGACGCCGGTCCGCCCGATGCCGGTCCGCCCGATGCCGGCCCGCCCGATGCCGGCCCGCCCGATGCCGGCCCGCCCGACGCCGGCCCGCCTGACGCCGGCCCGCCCGATGCCGGCCCGCCCGATGCCGGCCCGCCCGACGCGGGAGAACCCGACGCCGGGCCGCCCGATGCGGGAGAGGTCGATGCCGGAGATCCCGACGCGGGCGCGGACGCCGGCGACGGCGGCTGATCCCTCGGGCCCCGAGCAGGGGTTCCGACGAGGCTCAGGCCGGTTCGGGGCAGCCAAAGCGCTGCAGCTTCAGTCGTGGGCCTTGAGCCCGTACTTCGTCACCAGCCGGTGGACGTAGTTCCGGGCGATCCCGGCCTCGCGCGCCATCTGGGAGATGTTGCCGTTGCACTTGTTGAGCAGGCCCAGCAGGTATTCCTTGGTGAAGCTCTCGACCAGCCGCTCCTTGGCTTCCTTGAAGGGCAGGTCGGTGATCCCCTCGTTTGACTGGAGGCTGCGCGAGGCGCTGGTCTCGTTGGGAAGCGGATCGACGTCCGCCCCGGCCAGCGCGCGCTCGACCAGGTTGCGCAGCTCGCGCACGTTTCCCGGCCAGTGGTAGGCGGCGAAGCGGGCCATCAACCCGCGCGGCAGCTCGAAGTCGCCCCGGCCCATGTTCTTCACGAAGTGCTCGGTGAGCAGCTGGATGTCGTCGAGCCGATCGCGCAGCGGCGGCACCTGCACCAGCACCACCGCCAGCCGGTAGTAGAGATCGCGGCGGAAGCGGCCGGCCTCGATCTCCGCGTCGAGGTCGCGGTGGGTGGCGGCGATCACCCGCACGTCGATTCGGCGGTGCTTGTCCTCGCCGACCCGGCGCACCATCCCGCCCTCGAGCACCCGCAGCAGCTTCGGCTGCAGATCCAGCGGCAGCTCGCCAAGCTCGTCGAGGAAGATCGTCCCCCCGTCGGCCTCGAGGAACGCGCCGTTGCGATCGGAGATCGCGCCGGTGAAGGCGCCCTTCACGTGGCCGAACAGCTCGCTCTCGATCAGCGAGGGCGCGACCGCTCCGCAATCGACCACCACGAACGGCCGGCCGACCCGCTTGCTGCGGGCGTGAATCGAGTGGGCGAGCACTTCCTTCCCGGTGCCGGTCTCGCCCAGCAGCATCACCGTCGAGTCGGTCGGGGCGACCTTCTCGAGAATTCCGAACAGCTGACGCATCGCCGGAGCCGCGCCCTTGACGGTGCCGAAGCTGCTCAGCGCCTCGGGCAGGCCCAGATCCTCTTCCACCATCGAGATCTTGAGCGAGGTCTTGCCGACCATCACCACCGCCTGGTCCTCGACGATCACCTCGGTGATCCGCGTGCCCTGCATGTACGAGCCGTTGGTGCTGTCGAGATCGCGCACCCGCACCCCGTCTGGCCGCGCCATCAGTTCCACGTGGTAGCGCGAGACGGTGGTGTCCTTGAGCGTCAGCTGCGCGTCGGGGTGGCTGCCGACCTTCATGCTGCCTTCGATCGGCCGGGTGACGCCCGTGTCCGGGCCCGCGACGATCGCCACCTGGTACTTGCGTTCTTTGAGCGTGCCGCTCGCCTGGTCCAGGCGGAGCAGAGCGCCGGGCCGTTGCAGCGGTTCAGTGGCGAGGTTCATTGCAGGCGCGACTATAACTTCTGCCTTCGAAGCGACAACGCGATTGCGAGGGGCAGGACCTGAGAGTATGCCCGCGCTCGAAACCTGCTTCGCAACGCAACACAAGGAGTTGTTTCCCATGGCACCGAACGGCGAAAAAATCTCCCTCAGCGGCGGCAAGCTCAACGTCCCCGATCACCCGATCATCCCCTTCATCGAGGGCGATGGCACCGGGCGCGACATCTGGCGCTCCTCGGTCAACGTGATCGACGCCGCGGTCGAGAAGGCCTACCGCGGCAAGAAGAAGATCGCCTGGCTGGAGGTGCTCGCCGGCGAGAAGGCGTTCAAGCTCAAGAACAACTGGCTGCCCGACGAGACGGTCACCGCGTTCCGCGACTACCTGGTCGGGATCAAGGGCCCGCTCACCACGCCGATCGGCGGCGGGATCCGGTCGCTCAACGTCGCGCTGCGCCAGATGCTCGACCTGTACGTCTGCCTGCGGCCGGTGCGGTACTTCAAGGGCGTGCCCTCTCCGGTGAAGGCGCCCGAGAAGGTCGACATGGTGATCTTCCGGGAGAACACCGAGGACATCTACGCCGGCATTGAATACGAGGCCGGCAGCCCGGCGGCGACCAAGGTCCTCGAGTTCATCAAGAAGGAGTTCCCCAAGGACTTCGAGAAGATCCGCTTCAAGGAGAACATCGGCGTCGGGATCAAGCCGGTCTCGAAGGAAGGCACCGAGCGGTTGGTGCGGGCGGCGATCAAGTACGCGATCGATCTCAAGCGCCGCAACGTCACCATCGTCCACAAGGGCAACATCATGAAGTACACCGAAGGCGCCTTCATGAAGTGGGGGTACGAGCTGGCGCAGAAGGAGTTCGGCGACAAGACCTACACCTGGGCCCAGTGGGAAAAGACCAAGGCCGCCTCGGGGGAGGACGCCGCCAACGCCGAGCAGAAGGCCGCGCTCGCCTCGGGCAAGCTGCTGGTGAAGGACGCGATCGCCGACATCACGCTGCAGCAGGTGCTCACCCGGCCCGACGAGTTCGACGTGATCGCCACCTTGAACTTGAACGGCGACTACCTCTCGGATGCGCTCGCCGCTCAGGTCGGCGGCATCGGCATCGCCCCCGGCGGCAACATCAACTACGTCACCGGCCACGCGATCTTCGAGGCCACCCACGGCACCGCGCCGAAGTACGCCGATCAGGACAAGGTGAACCCCGGCTCGGTGATCCTCTCGGCCGAGATGATGCTGCGCCACCTCGGCTGGCTCGAGGCCGCGGATCTGATCCTCAAGGGGATGGACGCGTCGATCGCTCAGCGGACGGTGACGTACGACTTCGCCCGCCAGATGAAGCAGGAGAACGCCGCAGCGGTCACCGAGGTGAAGTGCAGCGAGTTCGGTCAGGCAATCATCAAGAACATGTAGTCCCGCACTGCAAACAAGGAGAACCCCATGGCCAAGAATCCCGTTCGTGTTGCGATCACCGGCGCCGCCGGCCAAATCGGTTACTCGCTGCTCTTCCGGATCGCCAACGGCGACATGCTCGGCAAGGACCAGCCGGTCATCCTCCACCTGCTCGAGGTGCCCCAGGCGCTCAACGCCACCAAGGGCGTGATGATGGAGCTGGAGGACTGCGCCTTCCCGCTGCTGGCGGGAATGACGGCGTTCGAGGATCCGAACGCGGCGTTCAAGGACGTCGACGTCGCCCTGCTGGTCGGCGCCAAGCCCCGCAGCAAGGGGATGGAGCGAAAGGATCTGCTCGAGGGCAACGCGGCGATCTTCAAGGCGATGGGCAGCGCGCTCGACAAGAACGCCAGCCGCAAGGTGAAGGTGCTGGTGGTCGGCAACCCGGCCAACACCAACGCCTACATCGCGATGAAGACCGCTCCTTCGCTGCCGAAGACCGCGTTCACCGCGATGCTCCGGCTCGATCACAACCGCGCGCTCGGCCAGCTGGCGGCCAAGACCGGCAAGCCGGTGACCAGCTTCGAGAAGCTCACCGTCTGGGGCAACCACTC
>JAGSPQ010000675.1 GCA_018262385.1 Myxococcaceae bacterium
CCTGCCCTGGCGGGGCCGCTGATCGTGCTCGACCCCGGGCATGGAGGCAGCCAGGAGGGCGCGGCGTCTCCGGCGGGCCTGAAGGAGAAGCACGTCGCGCTCCAGATGGCGCTGCTGGTGAAGGCGGCGCTGGAGAAGACGGTGAAGGCGCGGGTGCGGCTGACCCGGGAGAAGGATCAGCTGCTGCAGCTCAACGAACGGGTGAAGTGGGCCAACGAGCAGCGGCCGGATCTGTTCGTGTCGATTCACGCCAACTCGATGCCGACCCGGAAGCTGCGGCTGAAGACCGAGGGAATCGAGACCTACTTCCTCTCGGCGGCCGGCTCGAGCGAGCAGGCGAAGAAGGTGGCCGCCCGGGAGAACGCCGAGCTGCCCGCGGCTTCGAAGGGGCCGGGTGGGGACACCCTGTCGTTCATCCTCGCCGACCTGCAGCGCAGCGAGACCCACGCCGATTCCTCGCGGCTCGCCTACCTGGTGCACGAGAAGCTGATCGGCGCCAGCGGGGCGATCGATCGCGGGGTCCAGCAGGCGCCGTTCTACGTGCTGATGGGGCTGGAGGCGCCGGCGGTGCTGATCGAGGTCGGGTTCATCTCGCACCCCGACGAGGCGCAGCGGCTGGCCGACCTCGAGTACCAGGGGAAGCTGGCCCAGGCGATCGCAGACGGGGTGCAGGCGTTCATGGTCCAGATCAGCGCCCGCGACGGCAAGTGAAGGTCGACACCAGCGATCGGCGGGGTTAAGCGGCTGCATGCGCTCTTTCAACCGCGGTGCCGGCGAGCTCCGCCCGATCGTCCTCACGCCCCACGTCAACCGGCACGCCGAAGGCAGCTGCCAGGTCGAGTTTGGCCACACCAAGGTGTTGGTCACCTGCAGCGTCGAGGAGCGGGTTCCTCCGCACCTGATGGGGCAGGGCTCGGGCTGGATCACCGCCGAGTACGGGATGCTGCCGCGGGCGACCCACGATCGGAACGCGCGCGAGGCCTCGAAGGGCAAGCAGACGGGCCGCACCCAGGAGATCCAGCGGCTGATCGGACGGTCGCTGCGCGCCTCGGTCGATCTGAAGACCCTCGGGGTCCGCACCTTCACCCTCGATTGTGACGTGCTGCAGGCCGACGGCGGCACCCGCACCGCGTCGATCACCGGGGCCTACGTGGCGATGGTGCTGGCGATGAAGCGGGTGCAGGAAAAGAAGCAGCTGAGCGCATTGCCGAAGCTGGTCCCGGTCGCGGCGGTCTCGATCGGGATCGTCAAGGGCGAGGTCTTCACCGACCTCGACTACGAAGAGGACTCGGGCGGCGAGGTGGATCTGAACGTGGTCGCGCTCGAGGGCGGGAAGATCGTCGAGGTCCAGGGCACCGCCGAGAAGGGCTCGTTCAGCCGCGAGCAGCTGAACCTGATGCTCGACGCCGGGGTGAGCGCGATCGTCCAGCTCAACGCGGCGCAGGCGAAGGCGCTGGCGCTGCTGAAGTGAGCTAGCGCTTGAGGTGATCGATCGCCGCGTGGAGCAGCGCGGCGATTCCCCGCTGCTGCACCCGCACCAGCTTCCGCTTGAGCTCGGGCTGGCTGAGGTTGGTGTACTGCATCGAGACCTTGTGGTGGAGCTCGCTCGCTCCCCACAGCAGCACCAGGTCTCCCCACTGCATGTCGGCCTTCGCGTTGTCGATCGTCCGCCGCTCGGTGCCGTCGATCATCCGCAGCTGCAGCGCCGAGCCCAGCGCGCCCTCGAGCTCTTCGCGCACCGCGGGCGAGCCGCCGATGATCACCAGCCGCTTCATTCCCGCCTTCGCGCACGCCTCGATCAGATCCGCCTCGGCGCCCCGGTTGCTCGAGCCGCCGCAGCGCTCACAGGCCGGCTTCGGGTCGCACAGCAGCGGCGCGCGACCGCTGGCCCTGGCGAACCCGATGCACTCCGGCGTCGAGCAGTGCAGGCAGAAGCGCTCGCGCAGCACCCCCAGCACCCTGGGCAGCTTCTCGTTGCTGATCCGCAGCTTGCCGGCCCGGGTGAGCCCCGCTTCCTCGATCGCCGCGTGCGCCAGGGCGCGGGCCGGGGGGAGCCCGTAGCCGTGCTCGGCCAGCCAGGCGTCGATCGCGACGTCGCTGCTCACGCCCGCCGCGCCGGAGCCGGTTCGAACAGCTCTTCCTGCTCGGGGAGCAGTCCGAGCGCGCGCTTGATCGGCGCGAAGCTGCGCCGGTGGAAGGGGAGCACGCCCAGCTTCTTGATCGCCCGGAAGTGCTCGGGGGTCGGGTAGCCCTTGTGCGACTTCAGCCCCCAGCCCGGGTGCTTCGCGTCGAGCTCCTCCATGTGCTTGTCGCGGGTCGTCTTCGCGATGATCGAGCCGGCGGCGATCGACATCGACTGCTCGTCGCCGCGGATGATCCCGCGCTGCGGCTGGGGGATGTGCGGAATCCGCCGGGCGTCGACGAGGCAGAAGTCGGGAACCGTCGAGAGCGCCTCGACCGCCCGCCGCATCGCGAGCAGCCCTGCGTGGTAGATGTTGACGGTGTCGATCTCTTCCGAGCTGGCCCAGCCGCTCGCCCAGGCGATCGCGTCGCGCTTGATCTCCACCGCCAGCGCGTCCCGCCTGGCTTCGTCGAGGATCTTCTTCGAGTCGTCGAGGCCGCGCAGCTTGTAGCCCCTGGGCAGGATCACCGCGCCGGCGACCACCGGCCCGGCGAGCGGCGCCATCCCGGCCTCGTCGACGCCTGCGATCAGCACGAAGCCCTGGGCGTACAGCTCGAGCTCGAACTTCAGCAGGTGCTTGAGCCGCTGCCCTTCCGAGCGGTTGGCCTTCGCGCGGGACTCGAGCGCCTTGAGCAGCGCCCGGGCCCCCAGGCGCGGGTCGTTCTCGAGCTGGGCGCGCAGCCCCGGGGGGAGCGGCTTGCCCTGCTCCAGGTAACGCTCGCGCAGGAGCGCGAGATGGGCGCGCGGTGGCATCTGGGCGCCGTCTACTGCCCTCGAAGGAAGGGGTCAATTGAGGCTCAATTCCCACCTCAGCCGCTGGCCTCCCCGATTCACCACCAAGGCCACCTGCCGCTGGCCGCGCAGCTGGGTCATCAGCCCGAAGGCGACCTCGGGGTTGGCGAGCGAGGCGCCGTTGACGGTCTCGAGGACGTCTCCGCTCTTCAGCCCCAGCTCTTCGTAGAGCGAGCCGGGCTGCACCGCGAGCAGGCGAAAGCCGGTCATCGCGCCGCCCTCGAAGGCGGGGACGATGCGGCCGCCGGACATCGCGCGCTGGGTGAGCTCGGGCAGCTGGCGCTCGAGCTCGGTGCGCGGCATCGACAGCGACGCGCCGCGAGCGGTGAGCTCGATCGGCAGCCGCGCGCTGCCCGGCGCGGGGGAGGGGGCCCCGATTCCGACCTCCTCCAGCCAGCCATCGCGCCGCACGGTGACACGGCCGTGGCCGACCCCGACCAGCTCGACGTCGTTCCACCGATCGCCGACGCGCAGGGTGCGGCACCGGCCCGAAGGAGCCTCCATCATCGCCGCGGCATGATCGTCGAGGGTGCCCAGCAGCTTCAGCGGCAGCGGGCGGGTCGGCGCGGCGA
>JAGSPQ010000060.1 GCA_018262385.1 Myxococcaceae bacterium
CGGCCCGCCCCGGCGGACGTTGGCGCGATCGGCGACGTCGTCGTGGACCAGCATGAAGGTGTGGAGCAGCTCGAGGCCGACCCCGAACTGGGCGACCTCGGAGGGGATCACCTCCCACTTGCGGCTGCCCTGGGACAGCATCCAGCCGACCGCGGCGAGGGTCGGCCGCACCCGCTTGGCCGGCCGCAGGGTGTAGGCCCGCACCTGCTCGCGGGCCCGCTGCCAGAGGGGGTCGAGCCCCGCCTCGTCAGGCGCGGAGGCCCACTGCTCGAGCAACGGCTCCAGCTCGAGCTGAAAGCGCACCAGCGGATTGCGGGTCGGGCGGGCTGCGATCTGCGACATCAGGAGGGCTCCTCGAGGACAACCGCAGCTTGCGGTGCCTGTTTATGGTTTGTATAACGTGCAGGATGTCAGCGGTCAAAGCCCGAAGGAACGTCTGGAAGCTGGGCTCCGTGGGCAAAGGGCTGTTCTACGAAGACAGGGACGGTGCGGGCCAGCACCAAAGCCTTAAAAATGACCCACCGGCGCGCCCTCCCGTTTGGCCGGGCTTACCGGCCCGGGTGTTGGTAGGAAGCGGACCGCGTTGACCGTCCCCCTGGTTCGAATTCGCCGGCTGAACGAGCAGCCGGTGGTGGCCCGTGGCAGCTACGTCCTCTACTGGATGACGGCAGCGCGTCGCCTCGAGGCCAACTTCGCCCTCGATCGGGCGATCGAGCTGGCGAGGGAAAAGCGCCGGCCGCTGCTGATCTTCGAGGCGCTCCGCTGCGACTACCGGTGGGCCAGCGACCGGCTTCACCAGTTCATCCTCGAGGGGATGGAGGTCAACCGGCGCAAGTGCAAGAGCGCGGGGGTCACCTACTTCTCGTACGTCGAGCCCCGGCCGGGCGCGGGCAAAGGGCTGCTCGAGATGTTGGCCCACGAGGCGTGCGCGGTGGTGACCGACGACGCGCCGATGTTCTTCCTCTCGCGGATGCGCGCCTGCGCCGCCGCCCGGATCGAGGTCTGCCTCGAGGCGGTCGACTCCAACGGGCTGTATCCGATGTGGGCGACCGAGAAGGTGTTCCCCACCGCGTTCTCCTTCCGCACCCACCTGCAGAAGACGCTGCGCCCGCACCTCGACGAATTGCCGTTGGACCAGCCGTTCGAGCGGCTGACCGCGAAGCGTGCCCCCCTGCCCGAGGGAATCGAGAAGCGCTGGCCGTCGCAGCCCAGCCTGCCGCTGCTGCCGATCGATCACACGGTGGGGCCGGCAGCGTTCACCGGGGGCAGCGAGGCGGCGCAAGCGCGGCTGAAGCACTTCCTGCAGAACGTGCTGCCCAGCTGGCCCGACTCGCGCAACCAGCCCGAGGTCGACGGCAGCAGCCGGCTGTCGCCCTACCTCCACTTCGGACACATCGGCAGCCACCAGGTCTTCGCCGCGGTGGCGAAGCAGGAAGACTGGACGCCGGCCAAGCTGGGCAAGAGCAACGGGGGAAAGAAGATCGGCTGGTGGAAGATGTCGCCCCAGGCCGAGGCGTTCGTCGACCAGTCGGTGACCTGGCGCGAGATCGGCTTCAACTTCGCCAGCCACCGCAGCGAGGCGCCCGACGACTACGAGACGCTGCCGCGCTGGGCGCTCGCCACGCTGGCGAAGCACGAGAACGATCCGAGGCCGGTCGTCTACTCGACCGCGCAGCTCGACGAGGCGCAGACGCACGATCTGCTCTGGAACGCGTCGATGAACCAGCTCAAGCGCGAGGGCTGGATGCACGGCTACCTGCGGATGCTCTGGGGGAAGAAGATCCTCGAGTGGTCGGCGACCCCGCGCGAGGCGCTCAAGTCGATGGAGCAGCTGATGAACCGGTACGCCGTCGACGGAAGAGATCCGAACTCGTACTCCGGGATCTTCTGGGTGCTCGGCCGCTACGATCGCCCGTGGGGACCCGAGCGGAAGATCTTCGGCACCGTCCGGTACATGAGCAGCGCCAACACCGCGAAGAAGGTGCAGGTGACCCGCTACATCGAGAACTACCAGTCGCCTTTGCGATCGATCTTGCGCTGACCGGTGTGCTTCTTGGCCGAGATCCGCCGCTGCACCGAGCCCCAGCTGGGCCGGGTCGGCCGGCGCGGCCGCTGCTCGACCGCCAGCGCTTGAAGCTTCTGCCGCAGCCGCTCGAGCGCCACCCCGCGGTTCTGCAGCTGGCTGCGGCGCTCGGTGGCGGTGATCACCACCCCGGTGAGGTGGTGGGTGAGCCGGACGCCGCTCTCGGTCTTGTTGCGGTGCTGGCCACCCGGGCCGCCGGCGATGAAGAACTCTTCGCTGCACTCTTTGAGCAGCAGCTCGTCGGTCAAGGCCAGGCAGCGCCGGGCGGCGGCGCGAAGGTGGGGCGGGACAATCGGGTCGTTGGGACTCACGCGCACCCCTGACGTAACTCAAGCCGGGCGCTGACGCCTCATCGCAAGGGGCATTCGGAGGATCAGGGTATTAGCCTGACGGTGGTGCCCTCTTCCGACTTCCAGCAGAGCCTCGCCCAGGGCCAGCGCCACTTCGTGGCCGGGCGGTATTTCGAGGCGCACGAGGCGTGGGAAGACGGCTGGCGGGTGACCAAAGGCGGCGAGAAGCAGCTGCTGCAGGTGCTGGTGCTGTGGGCGGCCGCCTTTCACCACCAGGGCAAGGCGAACCGCAAAGGGGCGCTGATCGTGATGGCGCGCGCGCTCGAGAAGCTCGGGCCGATTGCGAAGCCGCCGTTCGACACCGAGCCGCTGCGCGAGGCCCTGGTCGAGAGCTGGGAACGGCTGACCCGCGAGGGCGCCGAGCCGCCGGTGCCGCCCGCCTGGGATCCGGCCCCGGCCCAGGCGCCGCAGGACACCCTCGAGCTCACCCACCGCACCCGCTGCCCGTACTGCGGCGAGCAGGTGGCAATCGAGGTCGAGCCGGAGCTTTCGAAGGGCGCGCAGTACGTCGAAGATTGCCCGGTCTGCTGCAACCCCTGGAGCGTGAGCGTGCGTGACGAAGGCGGCCGGGTGGCGATCGCGCTGCAGCGGAGCGACGACTGATGGGCGCCAAGGTCGAGATCGCGCTGAGCGTGCTGAACGGGATCGTGGGCGACTACCTCGCGCGCACCGGCAACCCGCTGGCCACCCCGATGGAGTGGGTGCCCCGCGAAGGCCTGCCGGGCTCGACCCGGGCGGTGGTGCTGATCCACGGGCTGATGGGCACCGAGGCGCACTGGGCGTTCGAGAACGGCGAGGACTACGGGACGATGCTCAGCCGAGACTGCGGCTGGGCGCCCCGCTACCTTCGCTACAACACCGGGCTGACGATCTCGCAGAACGGCGCCAACTTGAGCCAGATCCTCGACGCCCTGGTGGCCGGCTGGGACGGCCCGCTGGAAGAGCTGATGCTGCTGGGCCACAGCATGGGCGGGCTGGTCGCGCGGGCGGCCTGTCACGTCGCCACCCTCGAAGGCAGCCGCTGGTTGCCGTTGGTGAAGCGGGCGATCTACGTCGGGACTCCCCACCTGGGCGCACCGATGGAGCGGGTCGGCCGGGTGGTCGCCAGGGTGCTGAAGTCGATCGACGATCCCTACGTGCAGCTGATCGCCCAGATCGGAGAGCTGCGCAGCGACGGGATCAAGGACCTGGGCGACGCCGACCTGCGGCCCGAGGATCGCGCCCGGAGGGTGGCCAGCCTCTCGCTGCGGGACCCGCACCACCCGGTGCCGCTGCTGCCGCAGATCCGCCACCTGCTGATCGCGGGGACGATTCACCCTGCCCCGTGGGTGGGCGCGCTGTTCGGCGACTCGATCGTCCCCCTCGGCAGCGCCACCAACGGCCTGCTCGACGCGAAGATCCTGCCCGGGCTCAGCCATATGCCGCTCGCGCACCGGGCGGAGGTATACGAAGCAATCCGAAGCTGGTGCAGCGAGGTGGCGTGAATGAACCGTTGGCGTGGGCTGGTGGTGCTGGTGAAGGAGGCGGTCGAGAGCGGCTCGATCGCGATCGAGAAGATCCAGAAAGAGACCGCCCAGCGGCCGTTCGGGGTGCTCGAGCAGATCCCTCCGATCGCGGGGCCGGTGAAGGTGATCCACACCCTCCACGACGTCTCGGTCTCCACCACCCACACCGCGATCCGCCTCGTCAACCGGGTGGTCGGAGAGGCGGTCGACGCGGCGCTGGCCTCGGCCGAGCGGGAATAGGGGCAACTTCCTTGGTCAAACGCAGGTAGAGGTGGTCCTTGAGCGCCAAACAACCCGTCCCCGTCACCTTCGAATCGCTCGGCCTCCCCGCCCCCCTCGTCACCGCGCTCACTCGGCTCGGTTACGAAGAGCCGACCCCCATTCAGCGGGAGGCGATCCCGGCGCTGCTCGCCGGCAAGGACGTGCTCGGCCAGGCGGCCACCGGCACCGGCAAGACCGCCGCGTTCGCGCTGCCGCTGCTGAGCCGGCTGCAGATCGGCAAGTGCAAGCAGTTCGAGACCTGCGCGCTGGTGCTGGTGCCGACCCGCGAGTTGGCGCTGCAGGTCACCGAGGCGATTCGCAAGTACGGCAGCGCGATGGGCGTCAGCGTGCTGGCCGTCTACGGCGGAGAAGAGATCGGCAAGCAGCTCAAGCCGCTGCGCAAAGGGGTGGACATCGTGGTGGCCACGCCCGGCCGCGCGATCGATCACCTCAAGCGCAAGAGCCTGCTGCTCACCCGGGTGGGGACGGTGGTGCTGGACGAGGCGGACGAGATGCTCGACATGGGCTTCGCCGAGGATCTGGAGACGATCCTCGATGCGCTGCCCGAGAAGCGGCAGACCGCGCTGTTCTCGGCCACGATGCCGTCGCGGATCCTCAAGATCGCCGAGCGCCACCTCACCTCGCCGGTGCGGGTGAGCATCGCGCGGCAGGTGGCGGTCGCCGGGGAAGCGCCGAAGGTCCGCCAGACTGCCTACGTGGTGCCGCGGCGGTTCAAGACGGTGGCGCTGATGCGGATCTTCCAGCTCGAGAAGCCGCAGAGCGCGCTGATCTTCTGCCGCACCCGCGACGAGGTGGACGAGCTGTCGAGCATGCTGATCCAGCAGGGCGAGCCGGCGGCGGCGCTCCACGGCGGGCTCGATCAGGTGCAGCGCGATCGGGTGATGAAGAAGTTCAAGACCAGCGCGGTGAAGTTCCTCGTCGCCACCGACGTCGCCGCGCGCGGGCTGCACATCGAGAACCTCTCGCACGTCATCAACTACGACGTCCCCAACTCCCCCGAGGCCTACGTGCACCGCATCGGCCGCACCGGGCGGGCGGGCCGCGAGGGCGCGGCGATCACCCTCGCCGAGCCACAAGAGACCCGGCTGCTGCAGGGGCTGGAGCGCGCGGTCGGCAGCAAGATCGGGCTGGCGAAGGTGCCGACCCCGGAGGAGCTGCGGGCGCACCAGCTCAAGCACACCCGCGACACGGTGCTCGAGGCCGCGCGCGCGAAGAAAGGAGAGAGCCTCAAGCCGTGGATTTCGGAGCTGGCGTCTGAGCTCGACCCGACCGATCTGGCCGCGGCGGCGATCGAGCTGCTGCACGCCGCCCAGCACGGGGCCCAGCCGGTGGACGAGATTCAGATCCCCACCTGGGCTGCGCCGCGACCGAGCGCCGCCCGGCGGACCGCCGCCCATCCCCCCACCCGCCAGGCCCACGCGCCCGCCCGCGCCAGCCATGCGCCGGCCCGCCGCGAAGATCACCGGCCCGCGGCCCGGGACGATCGGCCCGCCCTGCCACCGGCCCGCCGCGAGGATCGCCGGCCGGCGGCCCACGACGATCGGCCTGCCTTTCCGCCGACCCGCCGCGAGGATCGCCACGATCGGCCCCCGCAGACGTTCGGCGCGCCGCGGACCTTCGGCACCCCCCAGCGCGGAGGGTTTCAGAAACGGCCCCCCGGGGGCGGCGAAGAGAAGATCACCTTATGGATCGGCGCAGGCGAGCAGGCCGGGATTCGCCCCCAGGATCTGGTCGGCGCGATCGCAAACGAAGCGAAGCTCGACTCGAAGCAGATTGGGCCGATCCAGATCCGCGAGGGCTTCTCGCTGGTGGGGGTGCCCGCAGGCGACGTCGACCGGGTGGTGGCGGCGATGCGCAACACCACGCTCCGGGGCCGAAGGGTTCAGGTCCGGCGCGAGCGCTGAATCGCCGGCTTTCTGGCGGCCCGGGGACTCGACGAGGGCTGCTGCGGAGGGGTCGGCACCGGGCGGAGCACCTGCTTGCCCGAGTGCATCAACTGCAGCTCCAGCGCGTCGCGCATTTCGTGCACGGCCTCGCAGCTCTCTTCTTCTGCTTCCAACCGGTAGGTTTCGCCCATTTCGCCTCGGGGGACTGCGCGGACTGCAGTGCCTGTGCCAGCGACAACCGATCAAGGGCAGGCGAATTCCTGAAGCGCGGTGTCGGCCCGGCCTGAGTTGCGGGGATCCTTCTGGTACTTCGGCCACTGCGCGGTGGAGTCGATTCCGCGGGCGTCGACGAGGATCGCCCACAGCGTGCCGGTGCGCGCGCCGGCGTAGAGGATCCCCGGCCGTCCGGCCGCCGGGGCGCCGCTGGGGCTGCGGGCGCAGTCCAGCGCGGGCGAGGCCTCGAACACCGGCGGGCCGGCGGCCTCGAGCGGCGCCGTCCAGCTGCGCACCGGCTGGCCCCCCGCGTAGCGCCACTCGCTCAGCGCCCCGTTCTCGGCCAGCGCATAGAGGCGGCCGCCCTCGCCCAGCACCGGAGAGTTGACGATCCGATCGCCCGCTCCGAGGTTCGTCGAATCCGTCGAGACCGCCGCGATCCCGGTGGGGATCCCGACCAGCACCAGCCCATCGGAAGCCACCACGGGCCCGCTGGCCGACGCCGGCACGCGCGGGGGCGAGAAGCCGAAGTCGAACTTGAAGCTGCCGCTGACCACCGACTGAAAGACGGTGCCACCCGAATCGAGCGCGCCGGCGCCGACCAGCCTGCCGCCGTTGACGATCGCCAGCCCGCGGTTGCGGTAGCTCGAGCCCGGGGAGCCGGGCCACTCGCTCTGGTCGTATTCCGACCAGCCGAGGCCGGTCAGGTCGTAGCGATGGACGCTGGGGTGATCGTCGACGAAGAAGACCGAGTCGCTCGAGGCGACCAGGCTGTCGGGATACTTCAGGTCGTCGCTGGTCGCCCGCACCGCGCACGGGGAGCTCAGCGAGGGACGAAACGCGATCAGCTCCCGGGGCTCGCTGGCGTAGAAGGCCGCGCCGAGGGGGATCAGCGCCGCAGAGCCCTCGAGCCGGGCGTCCTTCGCGAGGGTGCACTGGGCCAACTGGGCCCCGCTGGCATCGAGTGCGGTCAGCAGCCCGGTGGCGCCGATCGAGCCGACGAACAGCGCCTGCGGGGCGGTTCCCGGGGCGGAGAGGGCCACCGAGGCCTCGATGCTTCCCAGCGGCGTGCTCCAGCGCTCCTGGCCGGTGGGGCTGATCGCGAACAGGCTGCCTTGCCGCGAGGACGGGCCGCCCGAGGTCCCGACGTACACCGTGCCGTCCGGGCCGATCGCGGGGGTGGCGCGAATGGGCAGCGCGAGGCCGCGGCGCCAGAGCAGGCGGGTGACGTTGATCGAATCGGTGGCGGTGATCGTCTTGCCGTCGGGATCGACGCCCGACGCCGCGAGCGCGAACGCGCCGCGCAGCCCGGGCAGCGGCGGCTTGGCGAGATCGGCGGCGAAGCAGTAGCAGTTCCCCGAGCAGGGCTGATCGCAGGCCGCCGCGCCGGCGGGCACCGCGTCGAGCCCCGCCACGGTGAGCGCGGGCCCGGTGAGCGGCCGGGACGCCTCGAGCCAGATGAAGACCACCTCGTCGCGGCGCCTCGCCGCGGGAACGTCTTCGTACACCGCGCCACTCACCGCAGGCCGATCAGGCAGCGCAGGCACCCGGATTCGAAGCGCGGCCGTGCTGCCGCCACCCGAGCCACCGCCCGACCCCGCAGTGGAGATGCAGACGCCGGTCGAGGGGTCGCACGTGCCTGCGCCGGCGCAGTCGCCGTCCACGCGGCAGAGCGCGATGCCGCAGGTGCAGCCCGACCAGAGCAGCGCGCACGCGCTCACCAGGCGAAGGGTCATGGCAGCCGACCTCCGACTTGAAGGCCGGCGCGATCCGAAGCGGCGAGCACCGACACCGCGATTGGCGTGTCGACCGGCCACCAGGCGAGCGCGCTGCCGACCGCGGCGATCACCGCTCCGACCGGCAGCAGCACCGTCGCCGCCTGGCCTTCTCGCGCCACCTCGAGCGCGCGGTTGGCCTGCGACAGCGGCACCGCCCCGTCGCGATCGGGGGTCAACTGCGAGCGCCCACTGACCGCGGCGCCGGCGCACACTCCACCCGCGGCGAGGGTGACGGCCCCGATGCCGAGCAGCGCAAAGCCCGCGGGCCGGCGCGGCGAGGGGGCGAAGACGATGGGCTGCGCGAACGGCGGCGGCGGATTGGGCTGCGCGACCGGCTCGAGCGTCACCGTGGCACTCAGGGTGTCGAGCTCGAGCTCGTCGAGCATCTGGGCGAGCAGCTCGCGCGCGGTCTCGGTCAGCTCGACGTCGTCTTCGATCGGGGTGGCGAGGCTGACGTTGCGCATCACCACGCCGTCCGAGCGGACCACCCGCGCGCGGATCAGCAGGTGGGCGCCGAGCGGGTCGGGCCGCAGGCGCGCATAGACGCCGTAGACCGACTCGGTCGACTCGGCGAAGAAGCGCAGGCACTCGTCGCGGGTCTCGCACCCCTTCCCCGCCGGCTTGAGCAGCGCCTCCTCGACGGCGGTGCTGCCGGCCAGGCGGATGTCGCGGATCCGCGCCAGCATCACGTCGAACTGGGCCTGGACGATCTCCCGCTGCGCCGCGGGCATCTCGCGCAGCTCGAGCGGATGCATGGCCAGCCTCGCTCCCTGGGCAGAGGCGGCCGCAGCAGCCAGCGCCGCGATCAGGCCGAGCGCTCTCATCGCAGCGCCATCCTCCACGCGCGCAGATCGGCTTCGACCCGCTGGCACTGCGTCCCTTGCGCGTTCCTCAGCGAGGTGGCGATTCCGCGCGCCCTCTGCCTGACCTTCGCCACCTCCGAAGGCGCCGCGTCGTCCTTCATCTTCGCCAGCGACAGCTTCTCCAGATCCTCCAGCTGCTCCCGGATCCCGCGCTTCCAGCTCTCGGTGGGCTCGCAGCCGGAAGCGGTGGCCAGGCGCGGCCGGGGCTTGACGGCGAGCGTCGCGGCCAGCGCGGGCGGCGGCCGTGCAGGGGGCGGATCCCAGGCGGGCGAAGGAGGAGGAGGCGGCGGCGTCAGTGCGACCGCGGCGGCAGTGGGGGGCGCGCCCAACCGCGCGATCGCGATCTGCCCCAGCCCGAGGGCGAACGCCGCCCCCGCAG
>JAGSPQ010000676.1 GCA_018262385.1 Myxococcaceae bacterium
CCCAGCTCCACGGCTCCCGGCCCGCTTCCGGAGTCCAGGCAGAGAAGAGGAACTTCTTGCCGAAGGCGATCGGCGGCGTGGGGTTCGAGGAGCCGGGGCCGGGGGAGAGATCTGCGACCGGGATCAGCACCCGCTGGGGCAGCTCCTCGAAGTGGTGCAGCTCGAGCCCGGTGGTGGGCGTGGCGGCGTCGACGAACAGGGTCTCTCCCGCGACCTGGAGGAAGGTGGCGCCCGGCGCCGGACACCGGGCGAGCAGCTCGCCGTTCACCAGCTCGAGCAGCTGCGAGCCGGCGCCGCGATCTCCCAGCAGCATCAGCCGGCCCCGCCAGGCGGCGAGCGAGCGCGCGGACTTCAGGGTGTGCAGCCGGGTGGCGGTGGTGCCGGTCACCCGCCACAGGTCCGAGCCGATTTGGCTCGAGGTGAGGAAGAAGAGGTCGTCTCCCAGCGCGGTCAGCGCGTCCGGGCGGGATCCGCCGGGGGCAATCGGCACGTTCACGGGTACCACCGCGTCCGCAGTGACCTGGCTCACCGAGGCCGCGCCCGAGACGACCCACACCGCGCCCGCGGTGGCCACCGGCCGCGCGCTCAGGCCCGGCACTGCGACCGAGCGGGTGTTCGCGGACGTGCCGTCGCTGAACCAGACGCGGTCCCCCACCGCGAACACCGCGCGCCCGTCGGCCAGCGCGAGTGGAGGAAACGGAGCCCCCGCGCCCAGGTCGCCCAGCACCGAGGTCCCGGCCGCGGTGCCGTCGGTGCGCCAGAGGGTGCTTCCCGAGGAGAACACCGCGGTCTCTCCCAGGCCCACGGCCACCGGGGCGAGGAACGGACCGGCGCCCAGCGAGGTGACCTCGCCGCCGTCGCGCGCGATCGAAGACAGTACGGCGCCCTCGCTCACCAACAGCCGGTTGCCGACCGGCGCGACGAAGCCTCCGTCGGCGAAGGCCAGGGTGCCCTCGGCGGTGCCGTCGGTGCGGAACGCCCGTGTTCCTCCGCTGAAGAACGCCAGGCCGCCCGACGCCACCGGGGTGGACAGCGCGCTGCCGACGGGGTTGGCCGGCTTCAAGAAGATCGACTCCGGGTCTTCGCCCGGGCGGATCCGGAACGCGCCGAACTCGTTCAGCAGGTTGGCGATCAGCGCCAGCGCCACCGCGTGGCCCCGCGCTTCCCGGTGCCCGGTTTGCGCTGAGGAGTGGAGCGGGTGGACGCCCTGCAGCACCACTGTGCCGGAGGCGGTGCCGTCGGTCTCGATCAGCTCGGTGCGTGCCGCGCCGGAGATCGCCGTCACCACGTAGGCGACCGGCCCCACCGGGAGGATCGCGTGGGTCGAGGTGGCGTTCATCGGCAGCTCGAACGTGCCGGCCGGCGTTCCGTCCGAGGAGTAGAGGTGGCCGACGCCCGCCGGGTCCACGGCGCTGTAGAGCAGCCGGTTGCCGAGCGCGGCCGCGTCCTTCAGGGCGTTGCTCGCGATGGCGCCCAGCGCCACCGTGCCGCCCGGCTCTCCGGTGCTGCGGAACAGGGAGAGGCTTGCCGGCGCCGAGCGGAAGAAGAACAGCCCCGTGCCGACCCGGGTCAGCCCCGTTCCCGGCGCGGTCTCGAGCTGGGTGGCGGGCGAGGGCGTCGGGTCGAACCGCCACAGGCCCGAAGGGAGGCTCACGAACGCCCGCTCGCCCAGCGTCGCCAGCGGCTCGGGGCAGGGGGCGGCGGCTCCCGGCATCGGCAGCGCGGTCGCCTGGCGGAGGTCCAGCCCGGTCGCGAACAGCTCGCACGCCGAGGGGTTCACCTGGATGAAGCGGTGGTCTTGCGTGGGCTGCGCCGCGGCGAGGTCGCGGTTGATGCCCCAGGAGAGCGCGGTGGTTCCTTCCGGCGTGCCGTCGCTCACCCAGAGGTCGGCGCCTTTCTGGAAGATCAACTGCTCGCCCAGCAGGAGGATCCGGGTCGGATGGGTGCGCGTGTTCGCCACCCCATCGGAGAGCTTCAGCGTGCCGGCTGGTGTGCCGTCGGTGACCCACAGCTGGTTCGGGAGCTCGGCGCCCACGTCGGTGGCGAGGAAGAACAGCCGGGCGCCGAAGCGGGTGAGCTGGGTGGGGTTGCCGCTGCACGGGCCGGGGCACAGATCGATCACCAGCGAGCGGCGCCCGTCGAGAATCGTGAACAGCTCGGCGCCCCAGAAGTCGTTCTGAATCACCAGCAGGTTCGGGTCGGTGCCGGTGTCGACCTCGAGGTACGTCTCCGAGTCCACCGCCGCACCCGGAGCAATGTCCTGCAGCAGTACCGGGCTTGCGCTCGAGCAAAGCGCGACGAGCAGCGAGAGCATGAGCGGGTGACTGTAGCCGGGCATGGCCTTCCGATCGGGTCTCAGTACGGGAAACGTGCGGCGGTGCTTTGGCCCACCGATGAGGGCTTCAGCATGGTCGTCGCTGCTGAGTCGTCTCGCACAGGGTACGGAAACGGGTCGCGGTGCTCGGCCCCACCGCCGAGGCAGATCGAGGGAACGGACGACGGGACGCTCGCGGCAGTCCCCAACGCCCCGAGGTTCTCCGGCGCCGGCGTTGCGGGCATTGGCCAGAAGAGGAGGGTGTCTCGCCCTCGCCTGATTCGGGGCTCCTGTGCGCTCGACCCGCGGTTCTGGTGAGAACGAGCGTCGCTGGTGAATCCCCGCGTCGCGCTGCGACGGCTGCGACGTTCGTTCTCACCACCGGCGATCCAACTCACCAGTTCGCCTCGGACGCCCCCCGGAGGACGGACGGCGCGGACGGCGCGGACGGCGGGGGGGGGCAGGTGCGAAATATTATTCACACGCCCGAACCTCTCCCGTGTGAATTTAATTTCGGTGCCCGGATCCCCCTTCCTCCTCTTCCTCCTCTTCCTCCCGGGGCCACCCACCAAGGGGAATGAAGTTCCGTGGCTCGCCCGGTCGACGGTCGTCGAAGATCGAACGGAAGAGCAGCGGCCCAGCAAGTCGGGGGTCGGGCCTCGGTGGAGGTGTCTGAGCCCGGGCTACCCCGCACGACGAGGCAGCCGCTGGCCCCTCGCCCCCGCCTGCTTTTCCCTGCCTGCAGACGTCGTCAATCCACGGCCGTGCGCCACGGCAACACGTCGGAGTGGTCGTCGGCGCTCGGCCGATCCCCGGACGTCTTCAGCCCGGGTTGAGCGCGACCTTCAGGGAACAGTTCGCGACCGACGCCGCCGAACGAGCCAGATCCCCAGCAGGGGCAGCAACAACGCTCCGCCACCCGCGGTGCTGCAGCCACCTCCGACCGGATCGACTCCACGAACCCCACCGCCGCCACCGCCGGTGCCGCTCGTACCGCCGCCGGTGCCGCTCGTACCGCCGCCGGTGCCGGTGCCGCTCGTACCGCCGCCGGTGCCGCTCGTGCCGCCGCCGGTGCCGCTCGTACCGCCGCCGGTGCCGCTCGTGCCGCCGCCGGTGCCGCTCGTTCCTCCGCCGGTGCCGCTCGTGCCGCCGCCGGTGCCGCTCGTGCCGCCGCCGGTGCCACCGCCCGCTCCGCCGCCAGTCCCCGCATCCGGAACCACCACCCCCGC
>JAGSPQ010000677.1 GCA_018262385.1 Myxococcaceae bacterium
GCAGTCCCTCGAGGGTGAGGAACTCGTCGACCTCGGTAATCATCCTGCTCTCTCCCGCGATCAGCGGAGCCAGCCCGCCGGTCGCGACCACCCGGGCCTTCTCGCCCAGCTCCTTCTGCATCCGCTCGCAGATCCCGTCCACCAGCGAGACGTAGCCGAAGACCATCCCCGACTGCATCGAGTGTACGGTGTTCCGGCCGATCACGTGCGGGGGCAGCGCGAACTCGACCCGGGGCAGCTTCGAGGCGTGGGTGAAGAGCGCCTCCATCGCGATCGTGATCCCCGGGCAGATCGCCCCGCCGAGGTACTCGCCCTTCGCGCTCACTGCGTCGAAGGTGGTGGCGGTACCGAAGTCGACCACGATCAGCGCGCCCTTGTGCTTCTCGTAGGCGGCGACCGCGTTGACGATCCGGTCGGCGCCGACCTCGCGGGGGTTGTCGTAGAGGATCGGCATCCCGGTCTTCACCCCGGGGCCGACGAACATCGGCCGGCTGCCGAAGTACCGCTCGGCCATCTTCTCGAGGTTGAACTGCAGCGTCGGCACCACCGACGACACCGCCACCGCGTCGATCTTCTTCGCGTCGATCGCCGCATGGGCGCACAGCTGCATCAGGGTGATCCCCCACTCGTCGTAGGTGCGCCGGGCGGTGGTCTCGAGGCGCCAGTTGGCCTTCAGCGTCCGCGCGTCGTAGACCCCGACCACGGTGTTGGTGTTGCCGACGTCGATCGCGAGCAGCATGGCGCCAGACTCTACTTGAGCCGGCCCAAGCCCTCAGCCCTTGCGCGCGCGGACCTGCTCGACGTCGCCGGCCAGCACCCGCTCGAGCTTCCCGTCGGGGGTGCGCAGCAGCAGCGCGCCCGAGTCGTCGAGATCCTCGGCCACCCCACGAACCTCGCGCTGCTCCCCGCGCACCAGCACGTCCTGTCCAAGGGTCGAGGCCATCGCCTTCCACGCCTCGCGCACCGGGGCGAAGCCCTCGTCGGCGTGGAGGTCGAGCCACTGCTCGAGCCGGGTCCAGAGCGCGGCGGCGAACAGCGCGCGGGGCACCGGCTGGCCACGGCTGATCGCGACCGAGGTGGCGATCTCGGCCAGCTCGGGCGGAAAGTCCTCGGGGCGGGCGTTCAAGTTGATCCCGACGCCGAGAATCACGAAGTGGACCCGCTCGGTGTCGGCGGACAGCTCGGTGAGAATCCCGGCCACCTTCTTGCCGTCGATCTGCACGTCGTTGGGCCACTTGATGCTGGCCTTGGCGCCCGCTTCCCGCAGCGTCTCGCACAGCGCGACCGCGGCGACGAGGGTGAGCTCGGGCGCCCGCTGAGGCGGCAGCTCGGGGCGGAGGATCGCCGAGAAGTAGAGGTTCTTGCCTGGCGGAGAAACCCAGACCCGGCCCCGCCGGCCCTTGCCCGCGGTCTGTTCCTCGGTGACCACCACCTCCCCGTGGAACGCGCCCTCGTTCGCCAGCTCGAACGCCCGCACGTTGGTCGAAGGCAGCGACTCTTCGTAGTGGAGCACCCGGCCCAGATCGCGGGTCGCCAGCAGCGGGGCCAGCTCGAGGGCGGTGAGCCGATCGGGGACCTCGACCAGCCGGTAGCCGCGCGCCGGGGCGGCCTCGATGCGGTAGCCGAGCTTCCGCAGCGACTCGACGTGCTTCCAGACCGCGGTGCGCGAGAGCCCCAGCTTGTCGGACAGCGCGGCGCCCGAGATGAACTCGTCGCCTCCTTCCGTGAGGAAAGAGAGGATCAGCTCCTCGTTCGACAGCTCGATTTCTTCCTGCGTATCCACGAGTGCGAAGGGTAACCACCCGGCCGCCCCCAGGCAATATGCCTGCCCAAGGCCTACTTCGCCGTCGCCGGCGGGGGGGCCCCCTGCACCTGGTATTTCGTCAGCTCGAGGGTGGACTGGGGCAGCTTCTTGCCGTCGTCGAGCAGCAAGGTCGAGACGCGGATCAGGCCGACCTTCGGAGCGAAGGTCAGCTCGTTCACCAGCGCCTTGCCTTCCCCCACCCGGTTGGTGCTCTCGACCACCACGCAGCCCTCGAAGTGGCCGGCGGGCGAGTCACAGCTGACGTTCGCCGAGACGATCTTGTAGCGCTCGACCGAAGAGACCGAGACGACGTTCGACCACTCGGTGCCGACCTCGACCGGATCGCGCAGCAGGTAGCGCTTCTGATCCCGCACCCCGAACGCGTCGGTGAAGAGCTGGTTGCCGGTCGAGTCCTCGAAGACCCCGTTCTCTTCTTTGAGGATCTTCACCTCCATCTCGGTCTTCTCGCCCAGCAGCTGAATCTGGTAGCGCCAGCTGTTGCCGACCGCGAGAGGGTAGTAGTCCTTCGAAGGCACGCCGGCGATCTCGGGCCGCTGCTCGACGGTCGGGCTCGTCACGCAGCCGCTCAGCGCGAGCAACACCCACAGCTCTCCCCATCGGATCCGTCGCATCATTTTCGGGCTCCTTGCTTCGATCTGGCCTTCAGCTCGTCCAGCGCCTGCTGCGCCGAGGCGCGAATCACCGGCTCATCGTGTCCCTGGGCCATCGTGTACAGGTAGGCCTCGGCCTCGTCCCCGCCGATCGCCCCGAGCGCGAAGACCACCTCGCGCTGGAACAGGTTGTCGCGCGCGTGGCAGGCGTCGATCATCACCGGCACCGCCCGGGGATCCCTCAGCTCGACCAGCGCGCCGATCGCGCCGCGGACCAGGTCGAGATCCTCGGCCTTCAGCTGCTCGAGCAGCGGAGGGACCGCGGCGGGATGGCGCCGCTCGGCGAGCACCTTGACCGCGTAGCCGCGCACGCGGGCATCGGTCGACTCCAGCGCCTTGACCAGCACGTCGTCCTTCTGGCTCGAGGCCTTCACCAGCGCGCCGGCCTCGGCGGCGATGTCTTCGAGCACCCCTTCGACCGCGTGCACCATCGCCTCGCGGCGATCCTCGGGACCCGCGCCCTTCAAGGCGACCTCGCGCTGCGCTGAGACCGAGTCGAGCGTGCCCAGTTCCTTGCCCTTGAGCTGAAAGACCGCGGCGACGGCGACCTGGCCAGAGGTGGCGGTGCGGGCCTCCGTCAGCTCGGACTCGAGGCTCAGCCGGCCCTTGAGCACGTGGGCGCCCGAGGGAGCGCTCTCGCCCTCTTTGAGCACCGGCAGCCCGTTGGCGCTCAGCGCGCTCGCGATCCGGCCGTTGAGCTCACCGGGGAACCAGCCGAGGGCGGACTCCTTGAGGAGCTCCTCGGCGTCGACGTCGACCTTCTGGAACACGGTCTTCGTCTCGCGCTTGCAGCCTCCGGCGACCAGCCCGAGCAACGCCAGCACCACCACGAAGTGGCCGCGGGCGGCCAGGGTGGGTCGACGCGCTCGAGCGGGGCCGAGTGGAATCAAGATCCCGAGGAACCCGGATCAGACGGTGCAGACGCAGGAGGCGCAGGCTGCTGCGGCTCGGGGGGAGGCGTCGGGGCGGTGGGGGTGGCCTCGGGCACTCCTTCGTCGGGCGCGCCGGCGCGGGGCGCCGAAGCAGCGGCGCTGACCGCCGCCCCCGGGGCTCCGGGAGCGCTGG
>JAGSPQ010000678.1 GCA_018262385.1 Myxococcaceae bacterium
ACTCCGCCAGCAACACGCTGACCATCCGTGAACTGGAGACTCCCAACAAGTACGATTCAAAGAAGCTCGTCGTGTTCGGCGCGGTGGCGACCGCCACTGGCCAGCGCGTGTTCGCCAGCGCCAGCCTCGACAGCGGTGGATATCGACTCTTCAGTCTCGATGTCCTCAACGACGGCACGTTCGCGGCTCCGCTGCCGCCGTGAGTTGGGCCGCCAACAGCTGCGATGCTGACCCTGCGCTGCACCCGCTAGAGGACCCGCTGCCACCGCGGGGTCAGCTCGAACCCCTGGCGCAGCGCCTTCAGCGTCCGCACCGTCACCGCGAGGTCCGCCCGGGCGAGGTGGCCGCCCGCCGCGCCGAGCACCCGCACGTCGACTTCGTCCAGCCGCCGCACCAGCGCCGCCCCCGGGGCGGTCGCGACCACCAGCCTTGACCGCAGGTGCCGGGGGTTGGTGACCAGCGCCACCAGCCCGTCTGCGGCGAGCCCGTCGACCACCTGCTGCATGTGCTGCCGGCTGGCGGTGCGGGCCTTCGCCAGTTGAGGCACCGTCTGCGCCCCGTAGCGCACCAGCCCGCGCAGCACTCCGCGGCGGGGCACCGACCGGCCTTCTTCCCCGTAGATCTGCTCGGCCACCCAGCGGACCCGGTGGAACAGCGCGATCGTCTCGTCCACCACCGCCCGCAGCTCGCCCTGGGCGTGGGCCTTCTTCAGTCGGCGGGGGGCGCGGCGCCTCATCGGAAAAGGAGAATGACAGGTTTGTTGTCAGCTTTCGCCTCGCCGCACTTTCCGCCGAGGGGGCTGCTGGGAGATAGAGCGGTGATGATCAACCTCGATCGACTCGGCTTCCGCTTCACCCAGGAGCAGCGCCTGGTCGGCAGCACCGCGCGCGACTTCGCCCAGCGCCAGCTGGCCCCCGGGGCCGGGGAGCGCGACCGGCTCGCCCGGTACCCGCTCGAGCACCTGAGCCAGCTCGCCGAGCTGGGCCTGCTGGCGATGAAGGTCCCCACCGAGGAAGGCGGGGCCGGCGCCGACAACGTCGGCTACGCGCTGGCGATGGAGGCGACGGCCGAGGCCTGCGCCTCGACGGCGGTGGTGCTCGCCTCCAGCAACCTCGCCACCCGGATCCTGTCCGATCACGCCTCACCCGAGCAGAAGGAAAGGTGGCTGCGGCCCTACACCCAGGGGCGGCTGGGCCCGGCCAGCTTCGCCCTCTCCGAGCCCGGCTGCGGGTCGGACGCGGCGGCGCTCACCACCCGGGCCACCCTCGACGGCCACGGCTGGATCCTCGAGGGCCAGAAGCAGTGGATCACCAGCGGCGCCCAGGCCGGGATCCACGTCGTCTTCGCCCGCACCGACGGGCCGGGCCGCGAGGGCATCAGCTGCTTCGTCGTCGAGCGGGGCGCGGCCGGGCTCACCATCGGGCCCGAGGAGGACAAGATGGGCCAGCGCGCCTCGGGCACGGTCGGCCTGTTCTTCGACGGCTGCCGGATCCCCGCCCACAGCCTGATCGGCCCGCGCGGCGGGGGCTACCGGATCGCGCTCTCGGCGCTCGGCGCGGGGCGGGTGGGAATCGCCGCCCTCTCGCTCGGCCTGGGGGAAGCGGCGCTGGCCGAGGGAGTGCGGTACGCGCAGGAGCGCAAGGCCTTCGGGCAGCTGCTGAGCGAGTTTCAGAACACCCGCTTCGTGCTCGCCGACTGCCGGGTCGAGCTGGACGCCGCCTGGCTGCTCACCCTGCGGGCGGCGGCGCTGCTCGACCAGGGCGATCGGGCCAGCGCCGAGACCAGCATCGCCAAGCTGTTCGCCTCCGAGGCGGCCGGCCGGGTGGTGGACAAGATGGTCCAGCTGCACGGAGGCACCGGCTACTCGCGCGCCTCCACCGTCGAGCGGCTGTACCGCGATGCCCGCGTCACCCGCATCTATGAGGGCACGAGCGAGGTCCAGCGGCTGGTGATCGCCCGCGCGGTGCTGGCCGAGGGCTGAAGGCCGCTCAGATCGGAATCTGGCGGCGGGCCGGGCTGCGGAGCACCGCCACCCGCCGCAGGTGGGCCCGCACCCGGGTCACCAGGTCCGCCGGCTCGAACGGCTTGCGGATGAAGTCGTCGCCTCCCACCGCCATTCCCCTGGCGCGCTCCTCGGCCGAGCAGGACGCCGAGAGGAAGACCACCGGCAGCAGCTGCAGCTCTTCCCGCTGGCGAACCTGGGCGCAGAACTCGAACCCGTTGAGGCCCCCCATCCGCACGTCCGAGATGACCAGGTCGGGCCGCATCTCGGCGAGCAGCTCCAGCGCCTCCTCGGCCGAGTTGCAGGTCACCACCCGAAAGCCCTCGGCCTCCAGCCGCAGCGACACCAGCCGCCGGCCCAGCGCCGAGTCGTCCACCACCAGCACCGTCGAGCCCTGGGTGACGTCGATCGTCTTGGTCGACAGCTGCCCCTCGGGCCCTTCCTCGCCGAGCGGAAGCGGCTCGACGTCGCCGGCGAGCCGGGTCGCCAGGGCCTTCACCTCGCCGTGCTCGCGGTTGGACAGCGACTCCAGCATCCGCTTGGTCCGATCGAGCTGCTCGGGGAACTGCTCCCGCACCCACGCGCCGACCGCGAACTCGTCGAACATCGTCCCCTGGGCGACCTCGGCCAGCGCGTGCGCCATCTCGCGCCCGGTGGAGAAGCGCACCGTCGGGTCGCGCTCGAGCGCCTTCATCGTCACCGCCGAGAGCAGCTCGGAGACGTCGGCCGAGATCTCCGAGGGCGACTTCACCGGCTCGAACACCGTCTGCCGCATCGCCTGCGCCGCGTCGACGCTCGAGAACAGCCGCTTCCCGGTGAGGAACTCGTGGAGGATCACCCCGGCGCTGAACAGATCCGCCCGGCCGTCCACCGGCTCGCCGACCATCTGCTCCGGCGCCATGTAGCCCAGGCTCCCCTTGACGCTGCCCACCGCGGTGCTGCTCACCACCCCGGCGACCTTGGCGATCCCGAAGTCGATGATCTTCAGCGTGCCGCTGTGGCTGAGCATCACGTTGCGCGGCGTCACGTCGCGGTGGACCACCGGGCGGGGCGCGCCCGAGGCGTCGGTGAAGGTGTGGGCGTAGTGGAGCGCGAGGCAGAGGTCGTGCACCACCCGCAGCGCGAGGCCCTGCGGCACCTTGATTCCCCGCTGGTCGCTGCGCCGAATCGCCTTCACCAGGTCGATGCCGTGAATGAACTCCATCGCCAGGTAGAGGCGGGAATCGATCTCTCCGAACTCGAACACCTGGGCGATGTTCGAGTGGGAGAAGGCCGAGGTGATCCGCGCCTCGATGTCGAACATCTCGGCGAACTGCGGCTCGTCCCGCAGATCCGGGAGGATCCGCTTCACCACCACCAGCTTGCGGAACCCACCCGGCCCGGTGATGAACGCCAGGTGCACCTCGGCCATCCCCCCGACCGAGAGCAGGGCGAGCAGCTCGTACTTCCCGAACGGGGCCCCTGCGCTCACTTGCCCCCCGCGGCCGGCCCCGGATCAGGCGCCGGGGGAAGCAGCGAGAGCACCCGCGCCCGCAGC
>JAGSPQ010000679.1 GCA_018262385.1 Myxococcaceae bacterium
TGCCGATGCTCAACCCGCGGGGAGTCGACTTCGAGCAGGTCGTCTTCCAGGGCAAGCGCAAGGGCAAGTTCGAGGGCGCGCTGATCGACGAGATCGGGCTGACCGCGATGGTCGAGGGAGGGCCGGTCACCGGCGGCCCGGTGGTCGAGCTGAAGGTGGCGGTCGACTGCGCGGCGAAGGGGCGGGCGATCTCTCCCTTCATCTACGGCATCGCCTACGACCACCAGCGCGCCGACGACGACGTGGCGGTCGATCTCAACGCCACCATTCGCCGGTGGGGCGGCAACCACACCAGCCGCTACAACTGGCAGCTGGGCAACGCGTGGAACACCGCCAACGACTACTACTACATGAACGTCAACTACACGGGGAAGGCCGACTACTCGTACGAGACGTTCTTCGCCCAGCAGCAGAAGTGGGATCTGAAGACCGCGCTGACGGTGCCGATGATCGGCTGGGTCGCCAAGGACACCACCACCCTGACGTTTCCGAAGTCGATCTACCCGAAGCAGGAACGCTTCGCGCCCGACAACGAGATGGCGGGAAACGGCGTCGCGCCCGACGGGAAGCCGATTCCCTCGCCGCCGCCCACCCACACCTCGATCGCCGCTCCGCCCGAGTTCATCGGCAAGTGGATCGAGGCAATTCGCCTCAAGGACAAGCAGACCGGGCGCGGGCGCGCGGTGAACCTCTACTTCCTCGACAACGAGCCGGCGCTCTGGAGCCACACCCACCGCGACGTTCACCCCACTCCGACCACCTACGACGAGCTGTGGGACAAGACGCTCAAGTACGCGCGGGCGATTCGCAAGGCCGACCCCGACGCGGTGATCGCCGGCCCGTCGGAGTGGGGGTGGACGAACTTCTTCAACTCCGCCGCCGACTCCACCGCCGGCCGGACCCTGCTGCGCCCCGATCGCCGCAAGCACGGAGACCTGCCGATCGTCGCGTGGTGGCTGAAGCAGGCGGCCGAGCACGAGAAGAAGACCGGCGAGCGGTTGATCGACGTCTTCGATCTGCACTTCTACCCGCAGCACAAAGATCTCGGCATCGGCTCGACCGGCAAGGTGGACCCGGTGACCAGCGCGCTGCGGATCCGCTCGGCGCGCGGGCTGTGGGATCCGACCTACAAAGACGAGTCGTGGATCAACGACACGGTGCGGCTGCTGCCGCGGATGCGCGAGTGGATCGACCAGTACTACCCGGGCCGGGGGATCAGCATCGGCGAGTACAACTTCGGAGCCGACCTCCACGCGTCGGGTGGGCTGGCCCAGGCCGAGGCGCTCGGCCGCTTCGGGCAGGAAGGGGTGCAGTACGCCTTCGTCTGGTACTGGCCGCCGAAGGGCAGCGCGTCGGCCCAGGGGTTCAAGGCGTTCCGCAACTTCGACGGCAAGGGCGGCCGGTTCCTCGACTACTCGGTGCCGACCAGGACCAGCGGCGCGGTCTCGCTGTTCGCCTCGCGCGACGCCACCAGCAGCAAGCTGGTGCTGGTCGCGCTCAACACCGACCCGACCACCAGCGCGATCGGCGCGATCCAGCTGCAGGGCTGTGGCCCGGTCGGCGTCCAGCGGGTGTACCAGACCACCTTCGGCCAGCGCGGGCTCGAGCCGGTGAAGGCGGCGAAGGTCGAGCGGGCGGTGCTGCCTCCGTACTCGATCACCGTCTTCGAGCTGACGCTCGCCGCGACCGAGTTGCTGAAATGAGTCGGCGGTTGAAGGTGCTGATGGCGATGCCGTTCTCTCCGGTTCCCCCGGACTTCGGCGGCGCGCTGCGCGTCTACCACCTGCTCAAGCAGGTCGCGCGGCGCCACCAGGTGACGGTGCTCACCTACGGCAGCCCGGAGGACGCGGGGCGGATTCGCAGCGAGTTCGATCTTCCCCAGGTGCGGGTGGTGGCGCCGACCTGGAAGGCGGCGAGCCGGCGCGCCGGCCAGCTGTACTCGACCTTCACCCGCCACAGCTTCTTCCAGCAGTCGGTGACCGGCGGCGCCTTCCAGCGCGAGCTCGACGCGCTGCTGAAGGAAGAGCCGTTCGACGTGGTGCAGACCGAGTTCTCCCACCTGGGGCCCTTCTCGCTGAAGACCCACGCGCTGAAGGTGCTCGACACCCACAACGTCGAGTACGACAACTTCCGGCGGATGTTCGAGAGCTCGGGGTGGGGGCTGAAGAAGCTCCACTACGGGCTCGAGTTCCAGAAGATGAAGGCCGACGAGCTGGCGTGGTGCCGGCTGCAGGACGCGGTGCTGACCACCTCCGCGCGCGACAAGGCTCTGTTCGGCCAGGATCTGACCCTGCCGATTCACGTCGTCCCCAACGGGATGGACGGCGACTACTTCGCGCCCCGCGCCGACGTGCAGCCCGAGGAGCACACCCTCGTCTTCACCGGGATGATGGCGTACGTGCCGAACCACGACGGGATCACCTGGTTCCTCGACGAGGTGCTGCCGCTGATCGCGCGCAGGGTCCCGAAGGTGAAGCTGTACGTGGTGGGCAAGAACCCGCCCGAGGCGATCACCCGGCGGGCGAGCGAGAGCGTGGTGGTGACCGGCACGGTGCCGGACGTGCGGCCGTACGTGTGGCGCTCGAGCGTCTACGTGGTGCCGCTGCGGATGGGCGGCGGCACCCGGCTGAAGGTCGCCGAGGCGCTGTCGATGCAGAAGCCGATGGTCACCACCCGCATCGGCTGCGAGGGCATCGACCTGAAAGACGGCGAGAGCGCGCTGATGGCCGACGCGCCCCAGGAGTTCGCCGACGCGGTGGTGCGGCTGCTGGGCGATGCGGCGCTGCGCAGGCGGTTGGCCGAGAACGGCGCGACGGTCGCCCGGCAGAAGTACGACTGGAACGTGATCGGCCAGACGCTCGAAGAGATCTACCAGCGCGAGCGCTGAAGGCGCCGCGACGCACCAACGCGGGTTCTCGGCAGATGTACTTTGTCTTCTGACTCTCCGCACCGCGTCGTTCGAATCTAATGGGTGTGTGTTAGTCGGGGCCCGCGCCGAGAGCCGTCTTGCGGGGCGCCAGGAGAGGGCCCATGACTTCGATGGTCGCGACGAGCACCGGAACCGAAGCACACCCCGCGCTGCGCACGCTGCCCGGCGACGAGGTCCGGCAGGTGATGTGGCGCTTCTCGGATCGCTTCGATCTGCAGATGCTGGTGCAGTCGGCGCGGGCGGGCGCGCGCGGGCCGGTCGCCCGGTTGGTCGCCGAAGGGGCACGCAACTCCCACGACTGGACCGAGCAGAAAGGGAAGCTGCTCGCGGTGTTCGACGACGCGGGCCTCACCTCGCTGGGCGCGGACCCGGAGTATGGCGGGCTGGTCGAGGGCCCGAAGAACCTCGCGCTCGCGCTGGCCGCCTTCGAGATGGCGTGGGTCGACGGCGGCGCGGCGACCGGCGGGATGGCGGGCCACCTGGCGCTGGCGCCGATCCACGAGCGCGGCACGCCAGAGCAGAAGCAGACCTACGCGGCGCGCACGATGCCGCTCAAGCCCGGCGAGGATCGCAAGGCCTGGCGCGGCGCCTTCGCCCTCACCGAGCCGCT
>JAGSPQ010000680.1 GCA_018262385.1 Myxococcaceae bacterium
AAGCAGGCCCGGATGATGTTCGGCGCTCCGGCGAGCTCGAAGCCGGTGTCGACGGCCCAGTGAGGGGCCGGGGGCGGGAGGTGCGCGGTGAAGACGGCGTTGGTGCTCGGCGGAGGAGGAGCGCGAGGCGCCTACGAGGCGGGCGTGCTGTCGTACCTGCGCGACGAGCTGGGGCCGCGGCTGGGGCGGCCGGTGCCCCTCGACATCCTCTGCGGCACCTCGGTCGGAGCGATCAACGCCTGCATCCTCGCCAGCACCGCGCATCGGCCGGGTCAGCAGGGGGTCGAGCTGCGCGGGCTGTGGTCGCAGCTGACGGTAGGCCAGGTGCTGCAGCTGGGCGTCGCCGACCTGGGTCGCGCGCTCTGGGAGCTGGGAGGCGGCGGCCTCTTCAACCCGGCCGGCCTGAGATCGCTGATGCTCCAGCACGTCGACTGGCCGGCGATCGGCCGCAACCTGCGCGGCGGCGCCCTGAGCGCGCTGTCGGTGAGCACCACCCGCCTGTCGGACGGGAAGACCTGCCTGTTCGTGCAGCAGGCGCCGCCGGCGCAGTCGCTGTGGGCCCAGAATCCCCAGTTCGACGTGGTGCCGGCGCGGATCGGCCCCCGCCACGCGATCGCCTCGGCGGCGATGCCGCTGCTGTTCGCGCCGGTCGAGCTGGAGGACCAGCTGCACGTCGACGGCGGTCTGCGGCTCAATGTCCCGCTCAGCCCGGCGCTCCACCTCGGCGCGCAGCGGGTGATCGTGATCTCGATGCAGCCGAAGCAGGCGTATGCGATCGGCGCCCCGCACGAGCCGCTGATGGTGACCGCCTCCTTCCTCGCCGGGAAGGCGCTCAACGCGCTGATGCACGATCGCACCGAGCAGGACGTCGGCCACCTGCAGGAGCTCAACGCGATCGTCGAGGCCGGCGTCGAGGCGCTGGGGCCGGGCTTCAACGCCGCGGTCAACCGCCGGCTGATCGGCTCGCACCGGCGCCCGCTGCGCTTCGTCCGCAACCTGGTGGTGCGCCCGTCGCGCGATCTCGGGGTGATCGCCAGCCGGGTCACCCACGGCACCGACTTCTGCCGGCGCAACCACCGGCTTCCCGGCGTGCTGGTCAGCCTGTTGGCGCGCTCGGAGCCGCAAGGCAGCGCGGACCTCGCCGCCTACCTGCTCTTCGACCCCGCCTACGCCGAAGAGCTGATCGCGCTTGGCCGGGCCGACGCGCGCTCGCGCGAGGACGAGTGGGCGCGGTTCTTCGACGACACCCCGATCAACGCCGCGGAAGAGGAGCAGCTGGATCGGGCCAGCCCGCGCGCCACCGGCGAGGTGTACCCGTTGCACGCGTCCCGCTTCTAAAAGAACCTGAAAGGAGGCCTTCGATGCAGACCGAGAAATCCGCAGAGCCCCGGCCGCAGCCCCCGCCTGGCCGGCCCCCCGCCCAGGTCGAGTGGTTCGACGCGCTCGGCCGCACCGACGTGGCCCGGGTCGGCGGCAAGGGCGCCAACCTCGGAGAGCTGACCCGCGCCGGCCTGCCGGTGCCGAAGGGGTTCGTGATCACCGCCCAGGCGTTTCTCGACGCGATGGAGGCGGCCGGAGTCCGCCCGAAGCTGCGCGAGCTGTTCCTGCGCTTCGACGTCGACGATGCCGCCGCGCTCGCCGCCGCCAGCGAGCAGCTGCGGGAGCTGATCAAGTCCGCGCCGATTCCCGCCGGGCTGAAGCAGGAGGTGACCGCCGCCTACCGTCACCTCGGCACCAGCCCTGCGGTCGCGGTGCGCTCGTCGGCCACCAGCGAGGACACCGCGACGACTTCGTTCGCGGGGATGCACGAGACCTTCACCAACGTCACCGGCGAGCAGGCGCTGCTGGAGAGCATCCGCGCCTGCTGGATGTCGGCCTACGGGCAGCGGGTGCTCGCCTACCGCCGCATCCAGGGAATGACCGAGGAGCCGTCGATCGCGGTGGTGGTGCAGAAGATGGTCTCGTCCGCGCGCTCGGGGGTGATGTTCACCGCCGACCCTTCGAGCGGAGACCTGGAGCACGTGGTGATCGAAGGCGCGTTCGGCCTGGGAGAGGTGGTGGTGGGCGGTCAGGTCGAGCCCGACACCTACACGCTCCAGAAAGAGGGGCCGCGGCTGCTCTCGGTGCGCGTGGGCCACAAGGACTTCAAGGTCGTCCGCGGCCCCGACGGGCACGACGCGAAGGTCGAGCTCACCGCCGACGAGGCGAAGGCCCGGGTGCTCACCGACGAAGAGGCGACCCGCCTCGCCGCGCTCGGGCTGAGGATCGAGCAGCACTACGGCGCGCCGCAGGACATCGAGTGGGCGGAGGAGGGCGGCGAGTGGTTCCTCGTCCAGACCCGGCCGATCACCACCCTGAGCCCCGAGCCGAAGTCGGGCGCGGTGCTGGTCACCGGACTGGGCGCGTCACCGGGGATCGCCAGCGGCCGGGTGCGGGTGCTCAAGAGCCCCGATCAGGGCGCGCGGATGAAGAACGGCGAGGTGCTGGTGGCGCCGATGACCTCGCCCGACTGGGTTCCGGCGATTCGGCGCGCGGCGGCGGTGATCACCGACAGCGGAGGGATGACCTGCCACGCCGCGATCGTCAGCCGCGAGCTGAACATCCCCTGCGTGGTCGGCACCCGCGCGGCCACCCGGCTGCTGCGCGACGGCGAAGAGGTCACCGTCGACGGGAAGAAGGGGCAGGTCTCGGCCGGCGCGCCGATCTCTGCTCCGGTGATCTCGGCCACCGAGCCGCGGCCGGTGGTCAGCGCGTTCACTCCGCTGGCGACCCGGCTGTACGTGAACCTCGCGATGCCCGAGCAGGCCGCGAAGGCCGCCGCCCAGCCGGTCGACGGGGTGGGGCTCTTGCGCGCCGAGTTCCTCATCCTCTCGGCGCTCGGCAACCGGCACCCGAAGGCGGTGGTGGCCACCGGCGGGGCGCGGGAGTTCGTCGACAAGATGGCGGCCGAGCTGCTGCGGATCACCACCCCCTTCATGCCGCGGCCGGTCGTCTACCGGACCTACGACTTCCGGACCAACGAGTTCCGCGGCCTCGAGGGCGGCCAGAAGCACGAGCCGGCGGAAGAGAACCCGATGATCGGCTACCGCGGCTGCTTCCGGTACGTGAAGGACCCCGAGCTGTTCAACCTCGAGCTCGAGGTGCTCGCCCGGGTGCGCGAGCAGACGCCGAACCTCCACGTGATGATCCCGTTCGTGCGCACCCGGTGGGAGCTCGAGCGGTGCCTCGAGCTGATCGACCAGAGCCCGCTGGGCCGGCAGCGCGGGCTGCTCCGCTGGGTGATGGCCGAGGTGCCGTCGGTGGCCTACTGGATCCCCGAGTACGCCAAGCTGGGGATCGACGGCGTCTCGATCGGCTCGAACGATCTCACCCAGCTGATGCTGGGGGTCGATCGGGACTCGGGCGTCTGCGCCGAGCTGTTCGACGAGGCGGACCCCGCGGTGCTCGATGCGATCTCCCGGATCATCAAAGCCGCCCAGGCAAGCGGGCTCACCTCGTCGCTCTGCGGCCAGGCGCCGTCGAACCGGCCGGACTTCCCGACGCGGTCGACGCGGCGCGGCGGGTGATCGCCTCGGCCGAGCTGCGGCTGCTGCTGGCCGATCGGCGCGAGCGCTAGCTCAATGCGAGGGCGGGCCGGCCGGCTCTTCCTCGGCCGGCTCCGGCTCCAGCGTCCCGCCTCCCAGCGCGACGTTGGGCGTGATCAGCGGGAGCGCGGCCTCGACCGGCGTGGGGGTCGCATCGACGAGGGCGCGGTCGAGCGTTTCGTTGAACCGCTTGAGCTCTTCGAGGTCGCCGGTGCTCTGGGCGTCGGCGTACAGGCCGAGGACGCTGGTGCGCAGCGCATGAATTTCCGAGATCCGCTGCGCAAGGGTGAGCTCGATCGCGTCCGCGGGGAACTGGCTGGGCAGGACGTCGAGATCGCGCGCGATCAGGGTCAGGATCCGCTCGGCGTCGTCTCGCAAGTGCGCGAAGTCGACGCCCTCGGACTCGGGGATCAGCTCCCGCACCTGGTCTTCCCACTCGGCCAGGATCTGCTCCATTTCGCACTCGACGAATTCCGAGAGGTTCATCTGACGCCTCGGACCATGGGTAACCGCCGGAGCGGGCTTCCGCATCGCCGCAAAGATTTCGTCGCAGTTTTCGCGGCTGGCCGTCATTTCATTCGCAGGCAGCCGGGAGAAGCGACGATGCAGACCAAACACACGGAATCGAATCGAATCATTGCCAGGACCCTGCCTCGGCTGGCGCGCGCGCCGCTGATCGAGGCGCAAAAAGCGCAAGTGGGGCAGATCATGAGCCAGCCGGCGATCACCGTCCGGCCGGACATGTCGGTCGAGACGGTGGCCGGGCTGATGTTGAAGAACTCGATCAGCCGGCTCCCGGTCGTGGACGACGACGGGAAGTTGCTGGGGGTGATCTCGAAGACCGATCTGATCGCCGAGCAGCTCGCGCGCGGCGACACCTCCGAGCTACAGCCGGACGAGGGCCGCTGGCGGG
>JAGSPQ010000681.1 GCA_018262385.1 Myxococcaceae bacterium
GCGTCATCTCCTCGGTGCGAAAGCCAGGCGGGGGGTCAAAGCTGAAGCCTTCCACATTCATTCTGGTGACTCCTTCGATAAGCGCGACAGCGTACCGCGCAGCACGGCCCGGCACATAAAAACAAACGTGTTTCAATGACGGGGATCGCGGACGCCAAATGCCCGGAAGGCCAGCGCGACCAATGCGGGAGCGGCCTCGGCGGCCTTCGCTTCCTGCTTCCGCGAGAGGTAGCGCAGCGCCACCCCCTCGATCCCGGTGGTCAGCGCCCAGGCGATCGTCTCGTCGGGGGGCGCTTCGAGCAGACCCTGGCGGTGGGCGTCCTTCGCCGCGCCGAGGAGCAACCGGGTGTAGCGCTGGCTCTCGCGCTCGCGGCGCGGCTCGTACTCGGGGCCGGCCGAGCGGGCCTCGCGGAACACCACCCGGGCGGCGTCGCGGTTGGCGGCGATCGCGCCGAGGTAGGCGTGGATCCCGACCCGGATCCGCTCGAGCGGATCCGCGGTGGCCTGCAGTTGGCTGGAGATGAACGCGAAGGCGAGGTTGCCGGCGCGGTCGTGCACCTGGTGGAGGACGTCGCGCAGATCCTCGAAGTGCTCATAGAAGGTGCGCCGGCTCATCCGCGCGCGCTTGACGATCGCCTCGACGTTCGCGTGGGCGAAGCCGCTCCTGGCGAAGACGGCGGTGGCAGCGTCGAGCAGCGCCTCCCGTTGCTCCGCGCGCCGCACCTTCACCGGCTGGGTGCGGTCGTACTTGCCCCGGGTGGTCTGGCGCATTTTCTTCACGGCGCGCAGATACCACGCCAACCGAACCGCACCCGAGGTCGACGACTGGACAGTGCGAACGTGCCGCCGTCTTATCCACGGCCATGAACGCTCGAGCCCTGTGGATCGCGGTGTCTGCGTTGGCGTTGTGCGCGTGTCCCCCGCCGCCGGACAACTCGGGAGTGGGCGGGGGAGGAGACGCCGGCGGCGGCAGCGCGCAGGGCGGAGGCACCGGCGGCGCGGGCGGCGGCGGAGCGGGAGGCGGCAGCGCGGGAGTCGGAGGCGGCAGCGCGGGAGTCGGGGGCGGCAGCGCGGGAGTCGGGGGCGGCGGTGGCGGCGGCACGGGAGGAGGCAGCGCGGACCTCGGCACCTTCCCCGACCTGAGCGGCGCGAACGGAAGGTTCCCCCAACTGCTGATCGACGCCAGCGGGACCCGCCACTTCTTCTACGAGACGATGACCACCGCGACCCCGGTTCCGTTCCGCTATGGGGAGTGCACCAACAACTGCAAGCTCCAGAGCAACTGGGCGTTCACCTCGATCGGCGATCGCGGCTTGATGGGCGGCCTGGGAAAGATGGCACTCAACGCTCAGGGCAAGCCCCGGGTGATGTGGGTGAACGCCGCGGGCACTCCGAATCCGTACGTGATCCACTTCGCCAGCTGCGACTCGAACTGCACCAACAGCGCGAGCTGGTCTTCGGGCGCGATCCTGACGCTTCCCGCGGACCAGGTCGTCTTCGGCCGGGCGGGCCGGAACCTGGCGGTCGACGGCACCGGGCGGGTCCACCTCGTCTATGCCCCGGGCGCGGTGAACGACGGGCTGGACTACATCACCTGCGCCTCGAACTGCACCGCGGCGGCTTCCTGGAGCGCGCCGGTGAAGCTCTCCAACTACCCAGCGCGGGTCAGCCTGGCGACGACCGCGGCCGGACAGGTTCGGCTGGCGTACACCACCCAGGGCAGCCCGTACCTCGGCTACCGCTCGTGCGAGGGGGCGTGTGACGTGGCGGCGAACTGGTCGGCGGAGGCGCTGGTCTATTACAGCGACGAGGGGATGGTCTCGCTGCGGCTCGACGCCCAGGGCCGCCCCCGGATCCTCTTCAACCAGGACACCGCGGGGCAGCCGGCGAACAACGAGGTCACGCTCTATTCGTTCTGCGAGGCCAACTGCGCCACCAACACCAACTGGACCACCTACACCATCGGCCTCGCCGCGACGGACGGCCTCAAGGGGCTCGATTTCGAGATCGCCGGCGACGGCTCGGTGCTCGGCGCGTTCCACTCGAAAGATTCGAAGCTGACGATGCTGCGCTGCGCCGCCAACTGCCAGTCGGCGACCGGCAGCTGGGTGCAGACGGAGATCGAGACGCCCGACACGCTGAAGCTGGAGATCGCTGCGCCGCTGGCGACCTGCACCAACTTCAACCCGCCCACCGTGCCGCAGGTGTTCTGGTACCCGGGCGAGCAGACGAGCGTCGCGCTCCACCCGGGGACCCAGAAGCTGGAGGCGGCGCACCGCACCTACCGGCTGCGCAAGTGCAGCTCGACCGCGGGCTTCATCGAGGACCTGAGCATCCCCCGGTACACCGGGCCGATGTAGCGCTCAGCGCTCGACTGCCGGCCGCAGCTCGGCCCCGGGGTCCTGATCCGGATCAAGGTGAAAGAAGCAGCCGAACCGGGGTGGGTGTCCCCCGCACAGAGCGCGGCGCGAATGATGACGCGCCGGGCGGGCACGCTACACTGGGCACAACCCGGCCGGGCAGCAGTGGTTTTTCCGGAAGAAAGCACCAAAGACGCTCCGTGACAGGCCCCGCGACGCAACCATCCTTGAAGGTGCTGAGGCAGCTGCCCTCGGATGCGCGCGCAGAGGCCTTTCTCGCTCAGGTGGGAGGATTCGCGTCGCCGATGGTGGTCCGGCTGGTCAGGCCCGAGCTCGCCCAGGACAGCGCCCGGATGAATCGGTTCATCGCCGAGGCCCAGGCGCTGAGCGCGGTCTGCTCGCCCGCGCTGCTCCAGGTGCGCTCGGCGGGCCGGATGAACGATGGCCGGGTCTACGTGCTGACCGATTTCGCCGAGGGCGAGCCGCTGGCCGGCAAGCTGCCGTTGGAGGCGCTGGTCGAGCTGGGCGAGAAGCTGGGCGAGGCGCTCAAGGCGCTCCACGACTCGGGGCTGGTGCTGGGGACGCTGACCGCCCAGCAGATTCTGCTCACCGCCGACGGCCCCCGGCTCGACGTGTCGATGGCCTCGCTCGCGCGGGAACCGGGAGCGACGGCCGCCGCCGACGTGCGCGCGCTCTCGGCGCTGCTGCAGACGCTCGCGGAGCCCGGCTCGGAGAAGAACTCCTTCGAAGGCGCGGTGCGCCGCGGACTGAGCGAGGCGACCACCGCGCTCGAGGTGTTGAACACCTTCGGAGCGGTTCGCCAGCGGTGGGCGAGCGACACCCGGGCGAGCGCGAAGCGAACGGGGGATACCCGGCCGCTGGACAAAGCCTCCGAGCCGGATCTGACCGGCCAGCGGCTGGGGCCGTACGAGCTGCAGCGGATGCTCGGCGAAGGCGCGATGGGCCGGGTGTACCTGGGCAAGCACCACCGGATCGGGCGCGAAGCGGCGATCAAGATCCTCCGAACCGAGCACGCGCGGGACAAAGACCTGGTGCAGCGCTTCATCCAGGAAGCGACCGCGGTCAGCGCGATCAAGAACGACCACATCGTCGAGGTGCACGACTTCGGCGAAGAGGTGAACGCGGACGGCACCGCCCGGGTGTACTGCGTGA
>JAGSPQ010000682.1 GCA_018262385.1 Myxococcaceae bacterium
CCTTCGGCCCCGTCTCGGCTAAGAAGCCCAAAGCGTGAAGGTCGCCTTCGGGATCTGCCTCGGATTGTTCGCCACGGCGGCGGCCGCGCAGTGCAGCGACTGCGAAGAGGCATACGCCTCGTGCGTCAAAGCCTGCTTTGCCGATTCGAACTGCCGCCGCGCGTGCGATCGGAGCCGGGCGGAGTGCGAGTCGGAGTGCAGCCCGGCCGAGCGCAAGCGGCAGGGCGCCGCGCAGAACATCCAACAGACCGAGCACGACTGCGCCTCGGGTGACGAGAAGGCCTGCTACACGCTCGGCGCGCTCTACTTCGCCGGCCGCGAGCTGGCCCAGGACTACGACAAGGCCGCTCGCTACCTCGAGACCTCGTGCCGCGACGGGCAGGCCGACGCCTGTGGGCTGCTGGGGAAGATGTACCTCCAGCCCTACGGCCTGGCCCAGGACGTCAACCGCGGGCTGTCGCTGATGGAGAAGAGCTGCGACCGCGGAAGCCTCGAGGGGTGCAACGTGCTGGCGGGGGTGCTCGCCGAGGGCAAGCACAAGCCCCAGAACCTCGAGCGGGCGATGAAGCTGTGGAAGGACGCCTGCACCAGGAATCACCCCGGCGCCTGCACCGCGCTGGGCACCCTCCACCTGGTCACCCGGAAAGAGCCGGCGCTGGCGCTGGAGAAGTTCGATCGCGGCTGCGAGCTGGGCGATGGGGCCGGGTGCGCCGCGGCCTGCACGGTGCTGATGGGCGGCAGCGGCGTGCCGCGGGACGAGAAGCGGGCGTACGGCGCCTGCAAGAAGGGTTGCTCCGATGGGCAGTACACCGCCTGCGCGGTGCAGGGGCTGCTGCTGTGGCACTCCGACGCGGTGAAGGGCGATCCGAAGAAAGGCCGCGAGCTGCTCGACAGCGCCTGCGAGGGGGGCGACGCCCAGGCCTGCGTGGACCTCGCCGGGGCGCTGCAGGTGGGCAGCCACGGAGTGAAGAAGAAACCCGACGCCGCCGTCACCGGCTTCCAGCGCGCCGCCCGGCGGTTCGAGAAGCAGTGCGGCGAGAAGCTGGAGCCTCGGCCCTGCGCCCAGTGGGGCAACGTGGTGGTGCGGGGGCAGGTGCCGAACAAGGATCCGGTGCGCGCCCGCTCGATGCTCGAGAAGGGCTGCACCCCGGACGAGGCGATCGGCTGCGCCGGACTGGGCCGCGCCTTCGAAGCGATCGACGAGAAGGCGAAGGCGCTCGATGCCTACCAGCGCGGCTGCGAAGCGGAGCAAGCCGAGGCGTGCTTCGGGCTCGGCCGGCTGCTCGAGACCCAGGCCGTCCCCGACCCGGCGAAGGCGAAGGTGGCGTACGAGAAGGCCTGCACCCGCTGGAGCGCCGGCGCCTGCCTCCGGCTGGCCGAGCAGCTCAAGGCGGAGAAGGCCCCGGCGAAGGAAGTCAAAGCGATGCGGGCCAAGGCGTGCCGCCACGGAGCGGTCGAAGCCTGCCGGTAGCAGTAGACTCCCACCCATGCGGAGAGCGCTGCTGTTCGTGATTGCGTTGCCGGTGCTGGCGATCGGTGCGCTGTTCGGTCGCAAGGTCCGCTTTCTCACCCTGCCGCTGGCGATCGTGGCCGGTGGCTACTTCGCGCTCGAGTCACTCGATCGCCCGCCGCCCCCCGACGAGTCGCTGACTCCCGCCGAGCTCGAGCGGGTCAACGCCGCGCTGCTCAAGCGGGTGAAGCGCGCTGGCCCCAACCACCTCCACAGCCGCCGGCTCTTTCACTACGCGGCGCCGTTCGCGAAGGCCGCCGGCGCCCAGCTGGGGGTGGTGCAGGCGGCCGCGCTGCTGCACGACTCGACCAAGGAAGACGGAGCGGGCGAGCCGAAGGAGCGCTTCTGCACCCACGGTGCGCAGGGCGCCGCCTACACCCAGCAGGTGCTGGAGGAGCTCGGCAAGTCGAAGGGCTTCGCGCTCGCGGCGTCCCAGGCGGTGGGCGAGCACATGGGCCCCTGCGGCTTCAACTGGTCGTTCTTCTCCCGCCGCTTCATGTCGAAGTTCTGCGACCGGAAGTACGACAAGCCGAAGAGCGCCGAGGCGCGGGTGCTTTACGACATCGACATGCTCGACCTGATGACCGTCGATGGAGTGGTGAAGGTGGTCGAACTGCGGCAGAAGAACCCGGAGTTCGAGAAGGAGCCGCTCGAGGACTCGGCGATTCGCGGCCCCGACTCGGCCTGGAAGAGCGTGATCGACGCCCGCCAGACCCTGCTCACCCAGGCCGCCGCCCAGTGCGGAGACACCCTGACCCTGCACACCCAGCAGTTCGTCGACGGGGTGGACTTCGAGAAGGTGAAGGACGTGGAGGGCTTCAAGGCTGCCGCCGCCGAGTACCTCGCTGCCCACCCGTTGCCGCAGTGTCTGCCGGCGGTTCCTCCGCTCGACGCACCCTGAAAGCTCCACGCCCGCGGGCAATCCTTGCGGACTCCCGCAGATGTTGCGTCCGCCGCTTCGGGGAAGAAGCGGGGGCGCTCGCGGTTTGAATGGTTCGCACGTTGCAGTCCGGATTCGCGCGATGGCCACTCGGTTCGGACCAAATCCGCAGCTGCCTGAGGTCAGAGATGCAGAAGCAGCCGCTCAACAGTGGTCCGCGTTTCGCCGAGGGGATCTCTGGCAGACGCGCCCGCGCCCGAGCCCGCCCGTGATCGAAGAGCTCGAGTCGCGGCTGTGGCGGATCTCCCAGTCGCTCTACGACACCCGCGTCTCCGAGCAGGTGCTGGAGGAAGAGGTCCTCCCCTGGCTGGCCGACGACATCAGCTTCACCGACCCCTGGCAGCATGGGGAGGGGCTGGCGCTCTACCGGAAGGGCGCGGCCGCCTTTCACACCATGTTCAAGTTCGACTTCGACGTCCTCCAGCTCAGCGTGCAGCTCAATGCCCACGCGCGCACCGGCCGGGGCATCGTCGACGGGGTGATGAACCTGCGGCAGTTCAGCTGGCTCTACACCTACCCGCTGCGGACGATTCTCGTCTACGACTTCACCCTGCTCGACGTGCCCCGCGGAGAGGTGAAGTTCCTCATTCACCACCACGAAGAGATGTGGAGCCTGGGCGACATGATCGAAGCGGTGCCCGGGGTGGGCTGGTTCTACGGGCAGGTCTTTCGCAAGGCGTTCAGCAAGGGGTTCGTCGCCACCGGCTCGCTGGTGAAGCGGCTGCGTGGGCGCTTCGGGCCCCGGCAATGACAAGCTCCCCCGGATGGCGGTAAGGCCTCAACCGCAGTGAACGGCTTCCTCCCCACCACCCGGGCTGATCTCGACGCCCGCGGCTGGGACGCGGTGGACATCGTCATCGTCTCCGGCGACGCGTACGTGGACCATCCGTCGTTCGGGCCGATCTTGATCGCCCGCTTCCTCGAGGGCCGCGGGTTCCGGGTCGGGGTGATTGCCCAGCCCGACTGGCAGTCGGCCGAGCCGTTCAAGGCGCTCGGCAAGCCGCGGCTGTTCTTCGGAGTCGCCGCCGGAAACCTCGACTCGATGCTCAACCGGCTCACCGCCCAGAAGAAGAACC
>JAGSPQ010000683.1 GCA_018262385.1 Myxococcaceae bacterium
GCCCCCGGAGCCGCCCGCGCCCCCGGAGCCACCCGCGCCCCCGGAGCCACCCGCGCCCCCGGAGCCACCCGCGCCGCCCACTCCTGCATCGGCCGGTCCCCCTCCGGCGCCACCCCCGGTGCCGTTGCCGAAGCAGTCCCATTTGAGGGTCGAGCACCGGCCGGCCGCGCACGCCTTGAACGGCTCGCTGCACTCACCCCGGTCGCACGAGCAGGTCGAGACCAGGCCGCTCGAGGTGCAGCACGGGGCCCAGCTCGACAGCGCCAACGGATCGTAGAGCGGGTCCAGACACGACCCCGCCACCAGCATCACCGCCACCCACCAAAGCCGTAGTTCACGCATCAGAGGCTTGGACACTCCACGAATGGGCCGGGAGACATGGTTTATACCGGCGTTCGCAGTTCGCATGTCCCACAGCCGCCGGTCAGGGTGTCCCAATACCGGCGAGAAGGTTTTGAGCCGATGGCGAAAGGGCTGGGGCGCGAGGAGTTGCAGCGCCTCTATACGCAGTTGGCACCGGCCATTCACCGGCGCGCGCGGCTGCTGCTCGGCCGCGAGGCGGACGCATGGGATGTGGTCCAGGAGGTGTTCGAGAAGATGCTCAGCATGGGCGAGAGCTTTCGCGGCGAAGCGCAGCCGATGACGTGGGCGTGGCGGATCACCACCAACCTCTGCCTCAACCACCTGCGCGCGCGGAAGCTGCGGGAGCCGAAGCTGCACCTGGTCACCGCCGACGAGCCGAGCGTCGATCAGCAGGCCGGCGAGGTCCGCCAGTTGCTCCAGGTCTGGCTGACCCAGCTGGATGAGCGCGAGCAGCAGATCGCCACCCTGCTCTTCCTCGACGGGCTGACCCAGGAGGAGGTCGCCGACGTGCTCGGCCTCTCGCGCAAGACGATCGGCCGCGAGGTCGAAGAGCTGCGCAGCAAGGCCGCCGCGCTGGGCGCGACCCGGGGAGTCGACCATGGCTGAGCACCTCTCACCGCTGGCGCTCGACACCCTGGCCGCCGGGCTCCCGGTGGAGCCGGCCGCCTCGAGCCACCTCGCCGGCTGCGCCGAATGTCGCGTCAGGCTCGAGGCGCTAAAGGCCGAGCGCGCCGCCCTGCTGCAGGCCCCGCGCTTCAAGGCGCTGCTGACCCAGCTCGAGCCGAAGACGGCAGCTCCTCGGACCCTGCCGCGGTGGGCGCCGGTGCTGATCGCGCTGGCCGCGGCGCTGCTGGTGGTCGTCGGCACCCGCTTCCTGCCGCGGGACGACGGCACCACCTTGAAGGGGCAGCAGACGGTCGAGCTGCTCAAGGACGGGCAGACCCCGGTTACCCAGGCGCACGTCGGCGACAAGCTGACGATCGCCGTCGGCGGAGCGGGCCAGCGCGCCGTCGCCGCCTTCACCGTCGATGACCGCGGCGAGGTGCTCGAGCTGCTGCCGTCGACGCCGATCGCCGCCGGCGCGCAGGTGCCGGTGGGCAAGGTCTTCGAGGTGACGCCCGGCGGCGCGCTCGCGGTGTTCGCCTGCTTCGGCGATCATCCGCTGCCGATGGCTTCGCTGCGCTCGGAGATCTTCCGTTACGCGATGCGCCCGAAGAAGACCCCGCTCGACGCGGAGCCTCCACCCGGTTGCGCGAAGACCCGGCTCGAGGTCCTCCCGTGAGCTCGGCGGCGTTGCTCGCGCTCTGGTTGGCCGCGGCAGCGCAGGCTCCCGAAGAAGAAGGGCAGCGCTGGGCGCTGGTGGTCGGCGAGAACCGCGGGCTGTCGAGCGAAGAGACGCTGCGCTTCGCCGAGTCCGACGCCTCGCGAATGCTCGCGGTGCTGCAGGAGGTCGGCGGGGTGCCGCCCGCGCGCTCGGTGAGCGTGTACGGCACCGACGCCAACCGGCTGCGCGCGGCGCTCAAGCAGCTGTCAGCGCGGCTGGCGGCCGAGGCGACCCCGAAGGATCGGCTGATCGTCTACGTCAGCTCACACGCCGGCGAAGGAGCGCTCCACCTCGCCGGCACCGAGCTGCCGCTGGCCGAGCTGGCGGAGTTCGTGCGGGCCGCTCCGGTGGCGGTCGCGCTGCTGGTGGTCGACGCCTGCCGGTCGGGCGCGCTCACCCGGCTGAAGGGGCTGAAGGCCACCGACGCCGCGCCGGTTCGGGTCGAGGCGACCGACCTGTCGGGCCACGTCTTCATCTCCGCGTCCGGCGCCGACGAGTACGCGCAGGAATCCGAAGAGCTGCAGGGCAGCACCTTCACCCACCACTGGGTCACCGGGCTGCGCGGCGCCGCCGACGCGTCGCACGACGGCCGGGTCACCCTCGAAGAGGCCTACGCCTGGGCGTGGTCGCGCACGCTCGAGTCCACCTTCGCCACCCGCGGAGGCCTGCAGCGGCCGGCGTTCAAGGTCGACCTGCGCGGGCAGGGCGAGCTGGTGCTGACCGAGGTCGCCCGCGCCGATGGCCGGCTCACCCTCGACTCCGCCGAGCCGGGCCGCTGGCTGCTGGTGGCCGAGCAGAGCGGCGCGATCGTCGCCGACGTGGAGAAGGCCGCCGGGTCGCTGGTGCTGGCGGTGCCTCCGGGCAGGTACCGGGTGCGGCTGCGCGCAGTCGACGGCTACTTCGAGCGGGAGGTGACGGTGCCGGCGCAAGGCGGGGTGCTGGTGCGCGCGACCGAGCTGAGCGACGCGCCGTTCATTCGCCTCGCCTCGAAGGGCGCCGCCGCGACGGTGCTGCTGATCTCCGCCGGTCTCTCGCTCGGCTCGGGGCTGGTCTCCTCGGTCGGCCTCGAGCTGGGCGCCGCGATCAAGCTGCGCCGCGAAGGCGCGCTGCTGGGGCCGATCAACCTGATCTACGGCGTGCTCGGGGTGCGCGACGGCCGCTCGAGCGCGGCGGTGACCTTCAGCCAGACCGAGTTCGAGCTGCGGCTCGGCGCCGGCCACCGGCTGCAGCGGGGGAGCTTCGCCGCCTCGTTCGGGCTCGAGCTCGGAGCGGTCGGCGTCTGGCAACGCGGCTTCCGCTCGGCGGCGCCGCGGTTCGGGCTCGAGCCGACCGCGCTGGTCGCGACCGAGGTGCGCTGGGCCTTCGCCGAGCCGTTCTCGATCTACCTCACCGCCGATGGCGGCGCGGCCGCGGTGAAGAAAGACAGTGGCGTCCTCGGGGTTCCGCGCTTCGGCGCCGGAGTCGGAGTGGCCGCCGCTTTCTGATGTCCCACGCCCCGGGCCTCGCGTGTCCAAGGCGCATGAACCGAATCCTCTGCGCAGTGGCGGTGCTGGGCCTGACGGCGGCGTGCAGCGAGAACCTGCCTCCGTCGCCTGAAGAGACCTCCCCCGACCTGTCCCCGAGCGTGGTGCGGCAAGCGCAGCTGCTCGCCTACCCCAACTGCACCCAGCTCGACCGGGCGGCGAAGGCGCGGCTGATCGCGGTCATGCGCGCGAACCTCGCCGCCAGCTTCAAGAGCGCGCTGGCCTACATGCGCAGCGACTACTACGGCTACTCCACCTGGGGAGGCCAGGACGCCGGCAGCAGCGGCGGCAGCAGCGGCGGCGCAGGCGGCTCCG
>JAGSPQ010000684.1 GCA_018262385.1 Myxococcaceae bacterium
CCCGTCTGCTGCTTCCGTCACCGTCGCGGTGCCCAGCCCCGCCGAGTGCGCGAGGGCGAGCGACGGCACCAGGCACCACAGGCCGAGGAGCCGCGTCATTGGGCGGGCAGCTCCACCGGATAGCCCGCGCGCAGCGACGCCAGCTGTTGGGCGGCCGCATCGTCCCGCCGCTCGTCCCGCATCGCGGCGCGAACCGGCCCGGCGATCTGCTCCAGCGGGGGAAGCGCAGCGGCGGCCCGCCCGGTGACCCGGACCAGGTGCGCGCCGAACGCGGAGTCCACCGCCGTCCAGACGTTGGGCTCGAGCGCGAACACCCGCGCGGCGAAGGCCGGGCCGAGCGCGGCGCTCAGCTCCTCTTCGCGCTGGGCCTCGAAGCGGGAGCCATAAGGAAACGGCCGGCCGATCGACGCCGGCGCCGCTCCGCCTTCCAGCGCCCGGCGCGCGGCCTCCGGCTCACCGTCGGCGAGGAACACCTGGTCGAACGAGACGCTCGCCGGAATCGTGAACCGCGCGCGGTGGGTGGCGGCGAACTGCTCGAGCTCGGCGCGGGTGGGCTCGGGGCCTTCTTCCTCGAGCACGAAGCGCATCGCCTGGACCAGCCGCCGCCGGACGATCGGATCCGAGCGCTCGAGCCGCCGCGCGAGCGCCTCCCGGAACAACACCTCTTCTTCGACCCACTCCTCGGTCGCCGCCGCCCGTTCGGCCGGGGTCAGCGCCCGCCCGAGCGCGTGCTCCCGCTCGGTCGCCAGCGCCTGCTCGAGCGCGGGAGAGACGTGGATCGCCGCCGGCCGGGCGCGCAGCTCCCACAGGCCGAAGAGCGCCGCGCCGAGCACGAAGAAGCGAACCGAAGGCGAGCCAGCCAACCGCCGAACCAGAGAGGACCTCATGGGGAGGCCCTTACCAAGCCGACCCGCGCGGGCCCAGCGGGAGGCCGAACCGCGGGGCGCCGCGGCCGACGCGCCGAGGGCCCGACCGGCCGGAGCTCCTGATATTGGTTCGCATTATCAATTACCAAGAGGCCCCGTGAAGCGCCCCACCCCGCTCGCTGTTCCCGTTTCGGTTCTCGTTTCCCTGCTCTGCTTGAGCGCGGGCGCCCAGGAGCCGGCGGCGGCGCCCTCGGCCACCGAGCCGTCCGCGGCGGAGTCCCCCGCGGCGGTCCCTGCCGGGGAAGAGCCGGCGGTCGCGCCGAAGCCGCCCGAGCCTGCCCAGTCCGAGCTCGAGCGGCGGCTCGACCTGCTGGCGGCGGAGCTCGAGAAGATGCGGCTGGGGGAGGTGGTGCCGGCGGCGGAGGGCAGCGTGCACGGGATGGGGCCGGCCGCCTCCAAGGTCTACCGCACCGAGCACGGGGTCACGCTCGGCGGCTACGGAGAGGCGCTCTACCGGAACTTCGACGACGCCGGAAAAACCGACGTCTTCGACTTCGTCCGGGGCGTCCTCTACGTCGGCTACAAGTTCAGCGACAAGTTCGTCCTCAACACCGAGATCGAGATCGAGCACGTCAAAGAGATCTGGCTCGAGTTCGCGTACATCGATTACCTCTTGATGCCCGAGCTGAGCTTCCGCGGCGGCCTGCTGCTGCTGCCGATGGGGCTGATCAACGAGATGCACGAGCCGACCACCTTCCTCGGCTCGGTCCGCCCCGAGACCGAGACCCGCCTGCTCCCCAGCACCTGGCGCGAGAACGGGGTGGGGGTGCTCGGCGAGGTGGGCCCGGTCAGCTACCGGGTCTACCTGGTCAACGGAATGAAGGGCTCGGGCTTCACCGGGGCGGGCGTGCGCGGCGGCCGGCAAAAGGGAGCCGAGGCGTTCTCCAGCGACTTCGCCGGCGTCGGGCGGGTGGACTTCACCGGCGTGCCGGGGCTGCTGGTGGGCGGCTCGGTCTATTACGGCGGCTCGGGCCAGCAGCTCGCGGTCGACCTGGGGACGCTGATCTACGAATTCCACCTCGACTACAAATGGCGGGGCCTCGAGGTGCGCGGCCTCTACGCCCGCGCCAACCTGCAGAACGTGGCCGAGCTCAACGCCGAGCTGAAGCTGACCGGAGAGCAGTCGATCGGCGAGGAGATGCGCGGCTGGTACGCCCAGGTCGGCTTCGACGTCTTCTCGCTCTGGTCCGGCACCGAGATGAGCCTGACCCCGTTCGTGCGCTGGGAAGACCTCGACACCCAGCTGAAGGTTCCCGAAGGCTTCTCGTCGAACCCGGCCAACGACAACCGGTTCCTCACCGTGGGGGCGAACTTCCAGCCCATCCCGTCGGTGGTGATAAAGGCGGAGTTCCAGCGGAAATTCACGCGCGACGGCGCGCCCCAGAACCAGGTCAATGTCCTCCTCGGCTACATCTTCTAGGGCCTTCGCGGTCGGCGCGATGCTGCTGGCGGTGGTCGCGGACGCGGCCACGGTCGAGCGTCGCCTTGGGGTGATGGGGACCTCGCTCCAGCTGGAGGTCGCGGCCGCCGATCGGGCGAGCGCGCTCGAGGCGAGCGAAGCAGCGGTGCGCGCGATCGAGCAGACCGAGCTGCGGCTGTCGACCTGGCGCGAGGACACCGAGCTCTCCCGGCTCAACCGGGCTCCGATCGGCACCCCGCTGGCGCTGACCGAGCAGACCGCGGCCGACCTGAAGCTGGCGCTGTCCTGCGCGGAGGCGACCGGGGGCGCGTTCGACCCGACCGTCGGAGCACTGGTCGAGGCCTGGGGCCTGCGGGGCAAGGGACGGATTCCGGACCCCGCTTCGCTGGAGCGCGCGCGCGAGCAGGTCGGACATGCGCGGCTTGCGCTCGACGGGCGGCAGGCCACCCGGCGGGCGGAGCTGCGGGTGGAGGAAGGCGGCTTCGGGAAGGGCGCCTCGCTCGATTGGGCGGCGACGGCGCTGAAGCGCTCGGGCGCCACCGGCGCGTGGATTGACCTGGGTGGGCAGGTGCTGGTCTTCGGCCGAGAGGCGGTGGTCTCGATCGCCCACCCGGCCCACCGCGAGCAGGCGGCGCTGGAGCTGGTGGTCTCGAGCGGCTCGATCTCCACCAGCGGCAACTCGGAGCGGGGCCTGCGCGTCGACGGGCAGCCGCTCGGACACCTGCTCGATCCCCGGAGCGGGCGGCCGGCGGCGGACGTCGGCTCGGTGACGGTGCTGGCGGCCGAGGCGGGGTGGGCCGACTGCCTGTCGACCGCGCTCTACGTGCTCGGCCCCACCGCAGCGCTGGCGTGGGTGCGCGGGCGGCCGGGCGTCGAGGTGGTGGTGCTCGAGCAGACGAGCGCCGGACTGCGCGCCCGCGCCAGCGCCGGGCTGCGGAAGATTCTGAGGGCCGCGCCGGGCGTGACGGTGCAGCTGCAGTTCGATGATGGCAAGGTGGCCCGATGAGCGCCGTTCGAAAGCTCGGGGCCCTCGCCGCGCTGATCGCGGTCCTCGGGGCGACACCCGTCTGGGCGAAGGTGTTCCTCACCACCGAAGAAGCGCTGAAGCTCGCCTTCCCCGGGTGCACGGTGCAGCGCGGCACGGTGTACCTGACCCCGGAGCAGCTCGAGCGCGCGTCGAAGGCCTCCGGGCAGCCGCCCGCGCAGGCGGTGGTGAACCCGTACGCCGCGACCTGTGAGGGGAAGCCGGCGGGGACGGCGTACTTCGACGTGCACCGGGTCCGGACGCTGCCGGAGACGATCATGGTGGTGGTGGCCCCGGACGGCACGGTGCGGCGGATCGAGGTGCTCGCCTTCAACGAGCCGGAGGACTACCTGCCAAAGGCGGCCTGGTATGGGCAGTTCGTGGGGAAGAAGCTGGGCGACGAGCTGTCCTTGAAGCAGGCGATCCGACCGATCTCGGGAGCGACGCTCACCGCCCGGGCGACCACCGAGGCGGTGCGGCGGGTGCTCGCCGTCCACCAGGTCCTTGCCACGCCGAGCGCTCCGAAATGACCCGCCTCCAGATCTGGCTCCAGCACCTCTCCAACCTCCTCGTCGGCGGGACGGGGCTGGTCTACTTCGTGATGAAGCACCTGCTGACCAGCGACGACCCGTTCGCGGTGGTGAACCACCCGGCGCAGCCGCTGGTGCAGCACCTCCACGTGCTCACCGCGCCGACGCTGGTCTTCGTGCTCGGCTTCCTCTGGGCCCGCCACGCCGTTCCCAACGCGAAGCGGCCGGGCATGCCCAGCTGGCGCTCGGGGATCCTGCTGATGATCGGCTTCGCGCCGATGGTGGCGTCCGGCTACCTGCTCCAGGTCTCGGTCGAGCCGCTGTGGCGGACGATCTTCCTCTGGACCCACCTGGCCACCAGCGCGCTCTGGGTGCTGGGCTACGTGATCCACCTCGGGCGGCCGGCGCTGGCGGCGATCCGGAAAGCGAAGGGCGAGCCGGCGGCGGACGACGTTCCCCGCACCGTCTGAAGCGCCGGCTACCCCTTGTTCGCGACGGGGACGGCCTTCGGCTCTTCCTTCTTCTCCCCTTCCTTCACCACGGTGACGACGCCCTCGCGCTCGATCACCACG
>JAGSPQ010000685.1 GCA_018262385.1 Myxococcaceae bacterium
CTGTGCAGCGCCGAGGGCTGGTGCTGGGAGAACCCCCTGCCGCAGGGCCTGAACCTCAACGCCGCCTTCCGGCTCGACGCCCGGCACACCTGGTTCGTCGGAGAGGCGGGGGTGGTCGTCTTCTTCGACGGGGAGAAGTCCTCACTGCAGGCGGCGCCGGTGCCGGAGGGCGTCGATCTGCTCGCCGTGCATGGCACCCGCCCCGACGACGTCTTCGCGGTCGGCAACGGCGGGGTCATCCTCCACTTCGATGGAAGCCGCTGGGAGCTCGAGGGCACGCTGCCGGCGGTGACCTCGCAGCTGCGCACCGTGTGGAGCCTGGGCGACGGCCGGGCGCTGGCGGCGGGGGCAGGGGGGGTGCTGCTCAGCCGCGTGCTGCCGGGCGCCCCGCTGGCGCGCTGGCGGGTGGACTCGTTCCCCAACGTCGATGAGATCCGCGACGTCTTCTCTGCGCCGACCGGGGAGGTGTACGCGGTGACCCGGCGCAGCCAGCTCTTCACCCGGCCGGCCGGGAGCACCGGCAACTGGGTGCTGCACGACACCGTCCCGCTGACCGAGACGTACGCGGCCATCGCGACGGACGGCGGGCTCACCTTCGCCGGCTACGGCCCGGCCCGCACCTCGCTGGCGCGCCGCGAGCTCGACGGCGGGTGGCGGCAGCTGACCGACGCCGGCTTCGTCACCACCGAGCTCTTCCCCGGGGAAGGAGGGATGTTCGTCTTCGGCGGCAACGAGCTGTGGTGGATGAACGACGCCGACGCCTTCGTCCGCCTGCCGCTGCAGGGGACGGCGTGGAACACCGGCGTCGCGCAGCCCGGCCCGCGGCTGATGTTGGCCGGACCCCAGGGGACGGTGGGGGTGATGGCGATCGACGGCGGCCTGACGGCGCGCGGCTCGCCCCGGCTGCGCCCAGGGCACGCGCTCAACGCGGTCTGCGGCTCTTCCCCCGGGGCGATGTATGCGCTCGGCGGCTCCGACTGTGGCGGCTGCCGGGTGCGCTGGCTCGAGCGGCAGGTGACGACGTCCGGAACGCAGTGGCTGCAGAAGGAGTTCCAGCTCGGCTCCACTACCCAGCTGCTGGCCTGCTACGCCGAAGGCCCGGGGCGGGTGTGGTTCACCGGCAACGACTCGAAGTTCATCACCCTCTCGAGTACGGCCCAGCCCATCTACGGCGACTTCGGCGGCGGGGTGCTCTACGGCCAGTACTCGGGCGCGTGGGGCAGCCTCGCCTCGGGCTACTACTTCACCCGGCGCGGCGAGCCGACGCTGACGGTGTCCGACAGCGGGGTGGGCAACTTCCGCCTCCTCGACGCGGGTGCGACCGGCGATCTGCAGTCGGTGTGGGGCCTGGGGAAGGACGACGTGCTCGCGGTGGGCGTGGCGGGCACGGCCGTTCGCTTCGATGGGGTGAGCTGGACGACGGCGAGCAACCTGATCCCGGGCGACTTCGCGGCGGTGCACGGCGCGCGGCTGGCCGACGGCCGGCAGCGCTACGTGGCGGCGGGCAACAACGGCGCCCTGCTCTCGGTGACTGGCGATGCGGGGACAGTGGCCCAGCTCGGAGCGGGGCTGAGCTTCAACGCCAGCTGGGTCTCCACCCGCGGAGAGGCCTGGGCGGTGGGGCGCACTCCCGATGGTGGGGCGCTGGTGATGAGGAGCGAGCTGGGCGGGGCGTGGGCGCGCGAGCCGCTGACCAATCCGCGCCCGCTGACGGGAGTGTTCGGGTTCGAGCTCCCCGACGGCGGCGCGTCGGTGTGGGTCACCGGCCCGGCCGGGATGGTCCTCCGCAAGAACTAGCTCGAGGCGAAGCGCTCGGCGGCGTCCAGCACCTGCTCGGCGGTGGTCGGCTTGGGCAGCCAGCCATCGACTTTCAGCTCGAGCGCGCGGGCGGCGAGGTTGCGATCCGCCGAGACGAGCACCACCGGAACGGTGGACAGCCGGCGGTCGCGCAGCTGCGCCAGGCGGAACTGGGCGCCGTCCATCACCGGCATCGTCAGGTCGAGGAAGATCAGCTGGGGCAGCGGCTCGGCCAGGAGCAGCACCAGCGCTTCCTTCCCGTTGCGGGCGCTCTGCACCGCGTGGCCCTGGTCGGTGAGCAGATCGGTGAGCGCTGCGGCGATGTCGGGGTCATCGTCAATCAGTAGAATCCTGGCGTTCTTCATCGGCTCGGATTCGACCATCTACTGCTGCAGCGGGAATCCGCAAGCCTGAAGACGGGCCCGTCAGGCGGCCGCCGCGCGCAGCAGCCGCCCGAAGCCGGGGCTGCGGCCGAGGGAGGGAGTGACGCTTCCGTCCTCCACCGCCTGGCGTCCCCCGATGAAGACCGAGCGGACGGCGCCGTCGTTCTGGTTCACCATGCGCTTCAAGCCGGGGAACCCCTCGAGGTCCGCCTCGATCGCCACGTCGACCCCGCCGGTGAGTCGCCTCGGATCCACCACCACCAGGTCGGCCCGGCGGCCTTCGGCGAGGTGGCCGGCGTCGATCCCGAGCCAGTCGGCGAGCTCTCCGGTGAGGCGGTGGACGGCGCGGGCGAGGGTCATCGGCGCCCTGCCCTGCGCGGCCGCCTGCTGCACCAGCCGCAGCAACCGGAGCGGGAAGTTGTAGTGCGCCATGTTGCGCAGGTGGGCGCCAGCGTCCGAGAAGCCGATCAGCACGTCGGGGTGGGCGACGATCTGCTCCAGCACCTCGGGGCGATCGTTGGCCATCACGGTGTGCCAGCGCAGCCCGGGTCCGTGGGCCGCGACCAGGTCGAGGTAGCAGTCGACCGGGTGCTGAGCGCGCTCGCGCGCGACCTGGGCGAACGACTTTCCCACCAGGCTCGGATCCGGCGCGGCGAGGATCTGCGAGTGGTTGAAGTCGCGGTGGAAGATCTTCGGCAGCAGCCGGCTGGTCCACTGGCGGCGAAACCAGCCGCGGTACTTCCCTTCCTTCAGCAGCTGGCTGCGCGCCTCGCCTTCGAGGTGGAGCGCGGCGGCGCCGGCGCCGAACTCCTCGAACACCACCAGGTCGATGCCGTCCGCCCACAGCTCGAACACGTCGGGCAGCGCCTGCCACTTGAAGTCGGCTCCGAACAGCAGGTTGGCGACGCGGGAGAGGGCGCCGGTCAGGTGGTGGAGCCCGCGGCTGCCCCGCACGTCCATCATCGAGATCACCGTCGTCTTCAGCGCCTTGCGAAAGACGCCCATGCTCTCGAGCAGGAAGAGGGCCACGTTCCACTTGGTGCTCACGTTGGGGACGCCCTGGAAGATGCGGCCCCGGCTGCGGAGGATGCGGGTGAGGCGGCGGTACTCGCTCCAGCGGGCGAAGGTCGACGGCAGCGGCCGGCTGCGAAACGGGCGGCTGCCTCCCATCTTGTCCCACGGCAGGGTCTGGATGGAGAGCCCGAGGTAGCCGGCGTCGAGCCCTTCGTGGGTCAGCGCCTCCATCCGCTCGAACTCGGCGGGCGTGGGGGTGACGGAGGCGTCGAGCGCGCGCTCGAGGCCCAGCACGTGCGAACGCAGCGACGAGTGGCCGATGAACGAGGAGGGTGACGGTGGTGACCCCGTGGCGCACCGACTCGGAGAGCGCGGGGGCCAGCTCGAGCTCGGCGTCGTAGTGGGTGTGCAGGTCGATGAAGCCGGGAGTGACCCAGCAGCCCCTGGCGTCGATCTGCTGGGCGCCCGCATTCGGTGGAGGCGCGCCGGCGGCCACCCGGGCGATCTGGTCTCCCTTCAAGCCCACCCAGCCCTCGATGGGCGGGGCGCCGGTGCCATCGAAGATCAGGCCGTTGGCGATGACGGTGTCGAAGGTCTCGTTCATGGGGGGCGCACCCTGCCTGAGGCGATGAACCGGCCGCTCTCCCCCAGGCGCCAATCGCTGGCGTGGGCGCGCCAGAGGTCAGGGGTTGAGCTCGTGCTCGAGCTTCTTCACCGAAGCGGCGGCCGCGTCCTGCCCGCAGTCGTCGTCGCCGGCAATGCCCTTCTTCCGGGGCAGCTCCTGCAGCTTCTTCAGCGCCGGCAGCGCCTCGAGGGTGTGCAGCTCGCCCAGGCGCCGGGCGGCGATCGAGCGGATCTTGCAGTCGTTGCTGTCGAGCGACAGCGCGTAGAGCTCGACCAGCTTCAGCCCCTGCCCGGCGTACTCGAGATCGGTCAGCCGCAGCGCGCCCCACTGGGCCTTTCCCGGCGGGGCGCTCGCCACCTGCTGCAGCACCGGCAGGGCCGAGCTGCGCGGCCAGGCGGCGATCAGCTTGCGCACCGCGGCCGCTTCCTTCGGCCCGAAGTCCTCGCACAGCCCGCGGACGAGGTGCAGCTCGAGCGGCACCCCCTCGCGCGGCGCGAGCGAAGCGAACAGCTCGGTCTCCTCGTCGTGCCGGTTGACCTGGTGCAGCGCGGCGGCCCGCAGCATCACCATCGCCGGGGTCTTGGCGAGATCTCCGGCGTCGTCGATCACCTGCAGCGCCTCGGAGCCGCGGCTGGCCTCCAGCATCCTTCGGGCGACCCGCTCGGGCGCGCGCAGGTAGAGCAGCCGTCAGCGCGCCGAGCAGCCAGGGCCAGCGGCGGCGGCGGGTGGCGTGGACCTCCCGGGTGAGCCGGATCACCGCGGCGGGCGGGGCGAGGCTCTCTTTGGTGGGGCGGGCGAGGCCGAGGTGGGCCAGCGCGGCCGCCAGCTCGGTCGCGTTCGGCACCCGCGCCTCGGGCGCCTTGGCCAGGCACTGCATCACCAGCGCGGCGAGCATCGGAGTGGAGGCGAGGTGGGGCGCGGCGTCGAGCAGCGGCCGGGGGGCGGTGTGGACGTGCTGGCCGATGAACTCGCCTGCGCTGGGGCCGGGAAACGGGAGCACCCCGGACAGCATCCGGTAGGCGACCACTCCGAGCGAATAGAAGTCGCTGCGCGCCTCGGGCGGCTTGCCCATCGCCTGCTCGGGGGCGAGGTACTCCGGGGTGCCGAGCACCATCCCCGCCTGGGTGACGTTGTTGGCGGGCGAGTCGGAGTCGGCCAGCCGCGCGATTCCGAAGTCGAGCAGCCGCGCCTGTTCCTTGAAGTCGGGCGACGTCGTCAGCAGCACGTTCTCGGGCTTGAGGTCGCGGTGGACGATGCCCTGGGCGTGGATCGCGGCGAGGCCCTGGGCGAGCTGGGTGAGGATCCGCAGCGCGCGATCGACCGGCATCGGGCCCAGGCGCAGCCGCGCCTCGAGCGTCTCGCCCTCGACGAACTCCATCACCAGGCAGGCGAAGTTCTGGTGGAAGCCGAACTCGATCACCCGCACCACCGCCGGGTGGTCGACCGAGGAGAGCAGCCGCGCCTCGCGCTTGAACCGCTCGGCCATCCCCGGCTGGAGGTTGAGATCCTCGCGCAGCACCTTCACCGCCACGGTGCGACCGAGGGTCAGCTGGGTGGCGCGGTAGACCAGCCCCATTCCGCCGCCGCCGAGCAGGGTGTCGATCCGGAAGCGGCCGTCGAGGATCAGCGCGCCGGGGGCGAACGCGGTGGTGCCGACCCGGGTGTCGGCGAGGCCCGCCAGGCTCGGCTTGTGTTCGGCCATTCGCGGTCGAACATGCCCCATGCGGCTGCCACCGTCGTCAGGGTTTGTTGTGGGCGCTCGACTACACTGTCGCAGTGAGCGCCGGCTGGCTGTTCGTCACTTCCAACGAGAACAAATGGCGCGAGGCGCAGCAGATCCTCGGCCGCGACCTCGATCGGATCACGATCGAGCTGCCGGAGATCCAGGCGCCGACCACGATGGAGGTCGCGCTCGAGAAGGCGAAGGTGGCGTACGCGCTGCTGAAGCGGCCGGTGATCGTCGAGGACGCCGGGGTCGAGCTGAAGGCGCTCGGCGGCTTCCCGGGGCCGTTCATCAAGTTCTGGGAGAAGCTCGGCGGGCTGGAGTCGATCTGCCGCGCCGCCGATGGGCTGAAGGATCGCCGGGCCGAGGCGGTGTGCGCGCTGGTGGCGTACGACGCCCGGGGCCCGCAGCCGTTCGAAGGGCGGGCGGCGGGGACGATCGCGCCCTCGCCGCGGGGAACCCAGGGCTTCGGCTGGGATCCGGTCTTCATCCCCGAGGGCGACAGCCGCACCTGGGGCGAGGTCACCCCGGCGGAGAAGGACGCCCGGTCACACCGGCGGCGCGCGTGGGAACTGCTCGCCCGGCAGCTGCGCGGCTGAACATGTTATGAACATGTTATGAATTTCAGCATCCACCTCGATGACGCCACCGCCCTGCGGCTGAAGCTCGAGGCGGCGCGCCGGAACCGGACCCGGAACGCGGTGGTCGCCGAGGCGGTGAAGCAGTGGCTCGAGCGGTCGCAGCGTTCCGACTGGCCGAAAGAGCTGCTTCAATACGCCGGGGCGCGGGACCTGGTGCCGTTCGAGAAGGCGCGGTCGAAGAAGAAGGAGCGGCCCCGCTTCCCGTGAGGTACCTGCTC
>JAGSPQ010000686.1 GCA_018262385.1 Myxococcaceae bacterium
TGGGGCTGATGCCGTACTTCTCTCCGCTGGGGCCGGCGCTGTTCAGCCGCCCCCAGCTGCGCCTGGTCTACGCGCTGTCGCTGCGTGATGCGGGCGCGCGCTCTTTCTACGCCGTCGACGATCCCGCCGCTTCGCGCGGGGTCGAGCACTACGTCGGCGTCAACGTCGAGTGGTGGTTCAACACCACCACCTACCCGGTGAGGTAACCGATGCTCCGCCCGCTCACACTCTGTGCCGTTCTGGTCTCCGGCTGTCTGGGGCTTCCGCCCGACGCGAAGCCGGTGCCGCTCTCCACCCACGTCGCCGACTGGCGCGACGAGGTGATCTACCAGGTGATGGTCGACCGCTTCGCCAACGGCGACGTGAACAACGACTTCGGCACCTACCCTGGCCACCTCTCGCGCTACCAGGGCGGCGACTGGCGCGGGCTGACCCAGCGGCTCGACTACCTCGAGGAGCTGGGGGTGACGACGCTGTGGATCTCTCCGGCGGTGCGCAACGTCGAGACCGACGCCGACTTCGACGGCTACCACGGCTACTGGGCGCAGGATCTCACCGAGGCCAACGCCCACTTCGGCGATCTGACCGAGCTGCGCGGGCTGGTGACGGCGGCGCACGCGCGGAAGATGAAGGTGGTGCTCGACATCGTCACCAACCACATGGGGCAGGTCTTCTTCTACGACCAGAACCTCAACGGGAAGCCGGACGTGTACGTCGGAGGCAGCGGAGGAAGCTCTCCGGTCACCCGCTCGACCGAGTTCGATCCCGACTTCGACTCGCGCGGGGTGCAGGTCACCACCTCGCTCGGCGTGGGCGGCCAGGCGCCGGTGGTCTTCTTCGACCAGCCGCAGATCTACCGCGAGCGGCCGAAGCCGGCGGTGCTCGGCACGGCGAAGGGCTACCACGGGCTGGGGCGGACGCTGGACTACGAGGCGCCGCTGCAGCTGCTGCACGGCGACTTCCCCGGCGGCCTGAAGGACGTGGCGACCGAGGAGCCCGAGGTGCGGGAGGCGATGATCGACGCCTACGCGCGCTGGGTCGAGTGGGTGGACCTCGACGGCTTCCGGATCGACACCGTCAAGCACGTGGAGCACGAGTTCTGGCAGGTGTTCGCCAAAGGGATCCGCGAGCGGCTCGCCCGCCAGGGGAAGGATCGGTTCCTGATGTTCGGCGAGGCGTTCGACGGGCGCGATCAGCTGCTGGGCAGCTTCACCGCTCCGGGCGAGCTCGACTCGGTCTTCTACTTCTCGCAGCGCTACCGGGTGTTCGGCGACGTGTTCGAGAACGCGCATGATCCAGCCAAGCGGCGCGGCACCCGGCAGATCGAGCAGCTGTGGAACGAGCGGGCGATCAACTGGAACCCGGTGCCCCAGCCGGGCGGCACCGGGGTCGCTCCGTCGAAGCTGCCGGTGAACTTCCTCGACAACCACGACGTGCCGCGCTTCCTCTACTCGGCGAAGGGCGACGTGCCGGCGCTGCGCAACGCGCTCACCCTGCTGATGACCGAGGAAGGGCTGCCCTGCCTGTACTACGGCACCGAGCGCGACTTCGCCGGCGGCAATGATCCGGCCAACCGCGAGGTGCTGTGGAAGCGGGGCTTCGACACCGACGGAGAGACGTTCCAGCACTTCGCGCGGCTGTCGCAGGTGCGCCAGCAGTCGATCGCGCTGCGGCGGGGCGACACCAAAGTCCTCTTCTCCACCGACCACACCGGCACCGAGCCCGAGGCGGGGCTGTTCGCGTTCGAGCGCACCGGCGGCGACGCGGGCGATCGCTACGCGCTGGTGCTGCTCAACACCCACCCGGACAAGGCGGCCCAGGCGCCGCTGATCACCTCGCTGCCCGAAGGGACGGTGCTGGTCGACATGCTGGGGACGGCGCGCCGCAAGCTCACCGTCGGTCCGGGCGGAGCGCTCAACCCCAGCCTGCCGGCGCAGAGCGCGCTGGTGCTGGTGCCGCAGGCGCAGGCCTGGTCGGCCGCCGAAGGAGAAAAGTGATGCGTCCATTCCTCGCGCTGATGCTGCTCGCCACCCTCGCTGCTGGGTGCAACTGCGGAGGCTCGCGCCTTCGCGGCGTCCCCCCGGGGACCGAGCCGATGAAGGTCCCCGAGTTGGATCCGGAGCCCGAGCCGTACGAGCCGCCCGACGCGGGCGTGGGGTTCGTCGATGCGGGACAGCCGCCGGTGATCGTCGATGCGGGGCAGCCGCCGGTGGTCGATGCAGGGACGCCCGATGCGGGAGTGATCGCCGATCCGACCGGCTGCGCGGACGGGACCCGCGAGGGCTTCACCTCGAAGACCGCCCACCCGCGGATCGCCGGCTGCTCGGGCGCGTGGTCGATCGGTGGAGTGACCCGCTCGAACATGGCGCCCACCTGCGGGCGGGTCGCTGGCAACACCTCGCCCAACGTCGAGGGCAACGGCTGCGCGGCGGTGGATCTGTGCGCGACCGGCTGGCACGTGTGCCGGGGGAAGGAAGAGGTCGCGATCGCGGCGCCCGGCGGGTGCGGGGACGCGGTGCCGATCGGCGCGCCGGACAAGTCGCTGTTCTTCGCGGTCGCGCAGCACAGCGTCAACAACAGCACCTGCGACAGCGCGGGCAGCGGCGACAACGACGTCTTCGGCTGCGGCAACCTCGGCACTGCGCTGCAGGCCGACAAGCAGTGCGCGCCGCTGACCCGAGCGCTGGCGAGCGTGAGCGCCAACAGCTGCGGCTTCAACGAGGCCGAGCCGACCCTGGGGCCGTGGAAGTGCGTCGGCGCGGCCGACAGCCACCTGCACGAGGGCGCGATCGTGACCAAGATCGGCTGCCCCGGCCGCTCGTGCAGCTACGACGGGCAGTCGGTGGGGAGCTCGGACAAGGGCGGCGTGCTGTGCTGCCGGGACTGAACGTCGGGACGCGGGCATCGACAGCCCCGGCCCTGGCCGCCGGAGTCGTGGTCGAGATGTAGAGAGAGGCTCTGCGCTGAGCGCTCAGTCGGCGACGGTGGTGATGCGGGCGTAGGCCCGCGCAGCAGCCGCGCAGAGAGCGAACAGTTCGTCGGTGTCGGTGGGCGGGAGCGAGCGGTGGCCTCCGTCGACGTAGAGCACCAGCAGCGGTTGTCTCGGGGCGGAGACCGGAAACACCATCGCCTCGAGCGGAGAGTCAGGGAGCGCAGCAAGAAACTTCCGGTCAGCCTCGCTGCCCGGAGCCAGGTAGACGGCGGGCTTGCGCGTCGTGGCGGCGGTGCTGAACATCGATGGCACCGAGAAGTCGACGCGGCCAACGAGGGCGGCCTTCAGCTCGGGAGATCCGGAGCCACGCCAGACCATCGTGACTCCGAAGAAGTCGACGAAGAGCATCGCCCGGAAGTGGCGCTGCTCGCAGAACTCGACCAGCAGGGCGCCGACCGCTTCCATTCGCGAGGCACGGTCGATCTCGCCCTGCCATTCCAGCCGAGCGACGGGTTCGGAGCCGCTCGGCGCCTGCGAAACTTCGCTCACCGCCGGAGCTGCGGCCTCGATCGCGGCGACCTCAGGGGTTGG
>JAGSPQ010000687.1 GCA_018262385.1 Myxococcaceae bacterium
GCCCAGCGGGTCCGGGGCGCGCTGAAGGGGACGATCGAGCGCTGGGCGGTGGACTACGCCGAGACCCAGCTGGCGCTCGAGGGGGCCGACTTCGAGGACTTCACCATCGATGCGATCGCCACCGATGCCCGGGACTCGCTGAAGACCCGCCTGGCCACCGCCGGCACGGTGCTGGGGCTGCTCGACGGGATCGGGATCCGCCGGGTCGATGTCCGCCAGATTCCGGGGGGAAGGCTGACCCGGGACGAGCTGAACCAGCTGCGCACCTGCCTGCGCCGCCTGAAGAGCCTGGAGGAGTTCCGGGTGGGCGGTGTCCTTCAGTCGCCTTGACTTGGGGGGGGCCACGGCCTACGAATCCGCCGCTTCCAGCGCTTCGGTTCGACGTTTCTCCCTCAAATATGGAGTGGTGAATGACGCCGCAAAACCAGCAGCAAGGGCAGATCCAGTCAGTGGGCGGTACCGACACCGTGCGTGATCAGGACAAGATCATGCTGGTGCTGGCGTACCTCGGCATCTTCGCGCTGATCCCGCTGCTCACCGTCAAGGACTCGGACTTCGTGAAGTGGCACGCGAAGCAGGGCCTGGTCCTCGGCCTCGGGGGCGGCATCATCGCGACGATCATCGGGATGATCCCGTTCATCGGCCTCGTCTCGTGCCTGCTGATGCCCGCGATCCTGGTGCTGTGCGTGATGGGGATCATCAAGGCAATGGGTGGGCAGCGCTGGCGCATTCCGCTGGTCGCCGACATCGCCGACAAGTTCTAGAGCAGTCGCCGTCTTGAAACAGGAAAGCCCGGCAACCCTGGGAGGGGGGGCCGGGCTTTTCGCTTGTCCGACGCGCGGGGGAACTACTCTTTCTCTTCTTCGACGTCGTCTTCCTCTTCGTCCTCGTCGTCTTCATCCTCGTCGTCGAGGTCTTCTTCTTCTTCCTCGTCCTCGTCGTCGTCCTCGTCGACCGGGACGTCGACGTCCTCGGAGTCGATCGCGAACGCCACCGCGAACTTCTTCGACATCGCAGCGACCTGGGCGAGCATCTCGGTGATCGCCGCGTTGAACTCGTCCACGGCGACCTGGGTCGCCTTGGCATCGCAGTGAGGGCACTCGAGCTTCTCGGTGCCGTCGACGATGTCCTGCGAGTCGAGCTCGAAGCTCCCATCACATTTCGCGCACGTGAAATCGATGTTCATAGGGGCGCGCGAGATAACGAACGGCCGCAGCAGGTGTCAACGACAATGGAATGGGAAGCGCTCTGCTATCTTTGCGCGCCATGTCGATTCCGCTGTCAATGGTGCACCAGCTGCACCTGCAAGCCGAGCGCTTCCAGGATCGCCCCGCGCTCTGGACCCGACGCGAGGGTGCCTATGTGCCCACCTCCTGGCGGGACTACGCGCGGAAGGTCCGCCACTTCGCGCTCGGGCTGATGGAGCTGGGCTTTCCGCCCGGCGCGTCGCTGGTGGTGATGGGCTTCAACCGCGAGGAGTGGGTGATCGCCGACGTGGCCGCGATGGCGGCGGGCGGGGTGCCGGTCGGGATCTACACCACCAGCAGCCCCGAGCAGATCGAGTACATCGCCGGCCACTGCGAGGCGCCGATCGCGCTGGTGGAGAACGATCAGTACCTCGAGAAGCTGCTGGCGGTGCGGGCGCGGCTGCCGAAGCTCAAAGAGGTGATCGTGATGGAGGCCCCCCAGACGCCGCGGCCGGGGGTGCTCTCGTTCGAAGAGGTGATTCGCCTGGGCGAGGCGGCCAATGAGGCCGACTACTACCAGCGGGTGAACGGGCTGAAGCCCGACGGGCTGGCGACGCTGATCTACACCTCGGGCACCACCGGAAACCCCAAAGGGGTGATGCTCAGCCACCGCAACCTCACCTGGACCGCGGTGCAGCTGTCGAAGTGCGCCCAGCTGACCGAGAACGAGGTGCTGGTCTCCTACCTGCCGCTCTCGCACATCGCCGAGCAGATCTGCTCGATCCACGGCCCGCTGATGAACGGGATCCAGGTCTACTTCGCCGAGTCGTTCGAGAAGCTGCCCGAGAACCTGCGCGAGGTCCGGCCGACGGTCTTCTTCGGGGTCCCGCGGGTGTGGGAGAAGTTCAAGCAGAAGGCGGAAGCCGGCATGGCGCAGCAGTCGCGCGCCCGGCAGCGCCTGCTGCGGTGGGCCCGGGCGGTGGGCCTGCGCTGGCACGAGGACCAGCTGTCGGGGAAGAACTCGACCCTCGCGCTCGATGTCCAGTACGCGTCGGCGCGCAAGCTGGTGTTCTCGAAGTTGAAGGCGCGGATCGGGTTCGATCGCACCCGGGTCTTCGCGACGTCCGCGGCGCCGATTGGGCGGGACGTGGTCGACTTCTTCGCCTCGGTCGACATCGTGCTGCGCGAGGTCTACGGCCAGTCGGAAGTCACCGGCCCCACCTCGGTCAACACCGAGCACGCGACCCGGTTCGGCACCCTCGGGCAGCCGATGCCGGGGGTGGAGGTGCGGATCGCGACCGACGGCGAGATCCTGGTGCGGGGCGAGAACGTCTGCCTGGGCTACTTCAAGGAACCGGCCGCGACCGCCGAGCTGGTGCAGGCCGGCTGGCTCCACTCGGGCGACGTGGGCGAGTTCGATGCCGGCGGCTACCTCAAGATCACCGGGAGGAAGAAGGAGATCATCGTCACCTCGGGAGGGAAGAAGACCGCGCCCTCGAACCTCGAGCTGATGCTCAAGGCGCTCGGGCCGGTCGGCAACGCGCTGGTGGTGGGCGACAACCGCAACTACCTGGTGGCGCTGCTGGCGCTGGACCCCGACAAGGTGCCGGCGTTCGCCCGCGCGCACGGCTGGCCGGACTCCGGGCCGCTGCTGGCGCAGGATCCGCAGTTCCGCGCCTGGCTGACCGGGCAGATCGAGGCCGAGGTGAACGCCAGAGTCGCCCGGTTCGAGACGATCAAGCGCTTCGAGGTGCTGGGACACGACTTCACCATCGAGGGCGGTGAGCTGACCTCGACGTTGAAGGTGCGGCGGAAGGTGTGCGAGGAGAAGTACCGCGCCCAGATCGAGGCGCTCTACGCCGGTGAGGCGAAGAGCGCCGCTTGAGGCTCAGGGCTCAGGCCCGCTTGTCCATCGCGACGTAGTCGCGCTTCTTCGCGCCGGTGTAGATCTGCCGAGGGCGGGCGATCTTCTGCTCGTTGTCGGTGATCATCTCTTCCCACTGGCTGACCCAGCCGACGGTGCGGGGGATCGCGAAGAGCACCGGGAACATGTCGACCGGGAAGCCCATCGCCTCGTAGATCAGGCCCGAGTAGAAATCGACGTTCGGGTAGAGCTTGCGCTTGATGAAGTAGTCGTCCTGGAGCGCGATCCGCTCGAGCTCCACCGCGATGTCGAGCAGCGGGTTGCGGCCGGTGACCTCGAAGACCTCGTCGCAGGTGCGCTTGATCACCTTCGCGCGCGGATCGTAGTTCTTGTAGACGCGGTGGCCGAAGCCCATCAGCTTGGTGCCGTCGCCGTCCTTCACCTTCTTGATGAACTCGGGGACCTTCG
>JAGSPQ010000688.1 GCA_018262385.1 Myxococcaceae bacterium
TCGACCGGCTGGTGCGCAAGAAGGGCCAGCCGTCCCCTACCCTCTGCGCCGGAGGGTTCAAGCTCACCGGCCCGCTGGCGGTGATCGGAGTCGGCGGCGACCGCTGGCGGGTGATCGACGAAGATCGGATCGTCACCCTCGAGCCGGGGAAGCCTCCGACCGAGGTGTCGATCAGCCAGAGCACCGCGGCGGCGTTTGGGCCGGATGGCTCGTGGGCGCTGTGCAACTCGCAGCGGGGCCTGGTGCGGCTCGACGTGGCGACGGGGAAGCAGGTCCGGGTGGTGGCCCCGAGGCCGCGGCACGCCTTTGCGATTGCGCTCAGCGCAGATGGGTCGCGCGCGGCGGTGGCGTACACCCACCTGATCGAGTGCTGGGATCTGCCGAGCGGCAAGCTGCTGCGCAAGGTGAAGAACCTGACCTGGGCGCGCTGGGCGGCGATCTCGCCCGATGGAGCGCGGGTCGCGACCAGGACCCGGCCCGAGGCCTACGGGCTCTACCAGCTCGCCAACACCGACCGCGGGCTGAAGCTCGAGGCGCGCGACTGCGCGTACCAGTGCTGCTTCCTCTCGAACGATCGGCTGCTGGTCGACGGGCGGACGAAGCTGTGCGCGTGGGATCTGAACCGGCGCGAGGTGGTGGCCGAGGCGCAGGGCGGCGAATGCGGTCAGCTGCAGGTCTCGGCGGACGGCACGCGGGTGATCCTGATCGAAGCCGAGGTGGGGAAGATCCTCGACGCGCTGACGCTGAAGACGCTCACCACCTTCGAGCACGCCGCGCGGATCGGCTGGGACGCCGACGGCCACGTGCTGGGCGTGAACCAGAGCGGGGTGAGGAAGATCCACCGCGACACCGGGAAGGAGCTTGCGGCCTGGCGGTGAACGGGTCGCGATCGCTCAGGGCGCGAGCGCGCTCGCGAAGGCCTCGAGGGCTGCGTCGAGCGACGCCACCTCGCCTCGAGCAGCGGCTTCGTCCCAGTCCCGGGCGAACCGGGCGGCCGCCGCAGTGGTGGCCGCCGGCATGTTCTGCACCGCGTGACCCATCATCCCCGGCACCGAGAAGAGCTGCCGCGACAACCCATCACGCCTGGCCACCTTCAGCGCAGCGGCCGCCTCGCCCAGGCGCCCCTCGCGCAGGTCGTAGAGCCCGGTGGCGAAGGCGTCGAGCGCATCGACCGGTGGGCCGCTCGTCGCCGGGCGCGGCTGGCCCGCGAGCAGCGAGGCGAACCGCTCGAGCTGGGCCACCGGGAGCCCCGCTTTGACGATGCGGTGCAGCTCGGTCGCGGCCTCCTCGTACCGGCCCTGGGCCAGCCACACCCGCGCCCGCTCCCCCGCCACCGGCAGGCTGGCACGCTGCGAGAGGTCGATCGCCGACGCTGCCCGGTCGGCGCGAAGCCACAGCTGGCGGGCGGCTGGGTCCGATCCGGCCCAGGCGCTGAGGGTGCCTGCCACGAGCAGACCGTAGACGGTGACGCCGAGGAACTCGGTGGGCAGGGTGCCCGACAGCAGCTTCTCGGAAGCGGCGTCGATGGCGGCGACGCGATCGCGCGCCTCGGCCAGCTGTCCGCGGCGCCAGCGCTCCTCGGCCAGCCAGGTGTCGAGCAGCATCGCGTTCTTCTTCTCCGCCCGCGAGGCCTGGCCGATGCTCACCGCCAGCTCGGTGGCCTCGACGACCCGCTCCGGCGGCACCACGGCCGCGTCCTTCGATTCGCTGAGGAGGTAGAGCCACTGCACCAGCACGACCGCGCGCAGGTTGAGCCAGCCAGGCTCGGTCGAGGCGCGCATCGGCGCGGCGTCGATGGCGCGAACCGCCTCGGTCCGCAAGGCCAGCTCGTCAGCGGCCCGGCCCTCGAGGTTGGCGATGTTCGCCAGCGTCACCAGGGTGCCGACGAGGCTCTCCTGGGCGGCGGCGTCGGAGGGGTCCTTGGCCACCACTGCGCGGGACAGCTCGAGCGAGCGCGAGGCGGCGGCGCGGGCCTCGTCGAAGTGCGCCATTCGCTGGTGAATGCGGCCCAGGCGCTCCCAGGCGATGGCGAGGTCGACCCGATCGGAGTCGGTGACGTCGCTGCCCAGGCCGGCGTAGTAGCGCTCGGTGGCATCGGTGAAGGCCTGCAGCAGCGGCTGGTTCTCCGGCAGCGGTTCGATGCCGCGGCTGGCCACCCGGGCGAAGACCCGGCTCAGCTGGCGGGCCTGATCTCGCTCCTGCTTGACGCGCACTCCGACGACCGCCACGGAGATGACGAGGCACAGCAGGGCGAACGTCCCGGCGGCCACCGGCCAGGGATTGCGGCGCAGGAAGTCGATCGCCACCTCGCGCGCGCTGCGGCGGCGAGCGCTGACCGCGCGGCCCCCGAGCCAGGCCTCGACGTCCGCGGCGAGCTCGATCGCCGACGGGTACCGCTCCTCGGCCTTTCGCCGAAGCGCCTTCTCACAGATCGCCACCAACGCGGGCGGAGCATCCGGGCACAGCGAGCGGACGGGGGACGGCGTCTCGGCCCGCGCCCTCGCGATCGCCTCGGCCACCGAGGGAGCGCCCCAGGGCGGCTGGCCGGTCAGCAGCTCGTAGAGCACCGCGCCCAGGCCCCACACGTCGGAGCGCTGGTCGCCTCCCGAGCCCAGGGCCTGCTCCGGGCTCATGTAGGCGGGGGTTCCGGCCACCCCGAGCGTGAACGCGCCGCTGATGTCGACCGGGTTGTCAGACTTCCCGACGGCGCGGGCGAGGCCCCAGTCGATGACCGAGGTCTGACCGTCCGGGGCCATCATCACGTTGTGTGGCTTGAGATCGAGGTGCACCACCCCACGGCGGTGCGCGTAGGCGAGCGCGTGGCACACCTGAAGAAACGAGGGCAGCAACCGCAGTCGAGCCTCGAGCGTGGGCGCCCGGGCGAGGTGGATGGCAAGGCTGTCGCCGTCGATGAGGCGCATCACGGCGCACAGCGCGCCGCTGCCGTCGCGCACGAGGTCGAAGATGGGCACGATCGCGGGGTGGTCGAGCTGCGCGCCGATGCGGACCTCGCGCACGAAGCCCGCCTCGTTGTCGCCGTTCAGCCGCTTGAGCGCCACCCGGCGGCGCAGCACGGCGTCTCTGGTGGCGACGACGTTGCCGATGCCGCCGCGCCCCACCCGCTCGGAGTCGCCGACGTCGTAGCGGGTGGTGCGTTGAAGCTGGGCGGCGTCGTCCTCGGCGTCGCCCACCTGGTGGGGACCGGAGTTGACGGTGGCCGCGTACGGGTCGGAGTGAGAGTCAGCGCTCGCCTCGCGCGCCTCGGCGCCCTGCTTCTTTGGCTCATTGGGCGGCATGGGGACGTCGGGCAGTGCGCACGAGCATAGAGCAGCCGCAGCTCAACGCCCTGCCCGCGCGCGTGTGATGATGCGCGCGATGTCCCGAGACCAGCGCAACGTCCTCGAGAAACTTCAGGTCCAGGAGAAGGCGCTCGAGGCGGAGAAGGCGAAGCTGCTCCTCGAGATCGACGTCGAGAAGGAACAGCTGCGCCTGAAGATCGCGGCCGCTGAGCGGAGGCATCTGGGGCCCGCTGGGGCCGTGGATTTCGGGCGGGATCCTGGGCGCGGCGTCGATCGGCTACTTCGTCCGGCTCCGCGTCCTGCGCGCGCGGAAGATCCGCCAGCTCGCGCTCGGTGCGCAGCCCGTGGCTGAGGTGGCGACCGCGCCCGCCGAGTCGAGGCAGAGATCCCCGACGGCGCAGTGAATTGCGCGCAGCGGCGGCCTACTGCGTCTTGAAGTCGAATGGCGGGGAAACGAGAGCGGAATTGGGTCGCTGGCAGGTGGAAGCGAGGCTCGAGCGGCCTCCCTCCTGAGCCTCCATTGGGTAGGCTCAGGGTCCATGGTGAAGAAGAAGAAGAAGACGAAGGTCGCGCCGCGGTCGAGGAAGTCGAAGCCGAAGCCGAAGCCGAAGCCGAAGGTGAGGAAGACGCGAGCGGTGAAGAAGCCCGCGGTGAAGAAGGTGCCGGGGAAGGTGCGCGCCGCCAGCGCTCGACCGGCGAAGGCCCGCGCGGTGAAGGCGCCGGCCGCGGAAAGCACCGCGCGGCGAGCCACCGAGATCGCCACCGAGTTGATGGCCACGATCTCGGCCGAGGTCGCCGCGCAGGCCGCTCCCGCGAACCTCGGGCTGACGTCCCCCGTTCCGGTGGCGTGGCTCGCAGACGAAGCGGGCCGCGAGCTGGCGCTCGATTCGCTGGCCGCGTGGGTCGTCTCCACCCTGCAGGCGGCGCAGGACGATGCCTCGGCGCGCCAGACGCTGCGGGTGGCGATCGAGACCTTCTACGACATCCGCGAGGCAGCCCAGCAGCCGCGCGGGGAGTACGCCGGCCACTTCTTCATCGTCGACGCGGTGGGCCTGGGGGAGTCGAATCGTCCCGTCCCGTGGCAGGTGCTCGCCGAGACCGTCTCGCAAGACCGCCTCGATCGCTTCAGCGCGCTCTTCGAGGAAGCGGTGCGAGAGGTCAGCTGAGCTTCTTCTTCAACACTTCGTTGACCAGCCGGGGGTTCCCCTTCCCCTTCATCGCCTTCATCACGTTGCCGACGAGGAAGCCGAGCACCTGCTGCTTGCCGGCCTTGAACTGGGCGGCCTCCGCGGGATGACGGGCGAGGATCTCGTCGACCGCCGCCTCGATCGCCGAGGTGTCGCTGACCTGCGCCAGGCCCTTCTGGGCGATCACCTCGGAAGGATCGCGGCCGGTGCGGAACACCTCGCCGAGCACTTCCTTGCCCGCGTTGCCGGAGATGACTCCCTGCTCGACTGCGGTGAGCAGCGCGCCCAGTTGCACC
>JAGSPQ010000061.1 GCA_018262385.1 Myxococcaceae bacterium
CGACAGCGGGCCCAGCTCGAACGGGCCGAACGAGCGGGCCAGGCCCTGCAGCTCGAGCGGCGCGGCGTCGCTCACTTCGGCCTCCGCAGCGCGAACGGCATCATCGTCGCGCCCAGCTGGAGCATCAGGAACGCCCACAGGCAGGTGACCAGCAGCAAGGTGGCGATCGGCCGGCTGTCCGCCGCGCCGGCGCGCAGGAACTCGGTGTGGACCAGGATCGGCGCCGACACCGGGCTGCTGGCGAAGAGGATCACGCAGCCGAACTCGCTCACCGCGCGCGCGAACGCCAGCGCCAGGCCGACCAGCAGGCTGCGCCGGGCCAGCGGGAGCGCGACGTGGAAGAAGGCGCGCCACGGGGTCGCTCCGAGGTTGCGGGCGGCGAGCTCCAGCTGCACCGGCACCGCTTCGAAGCCGGTGAGCGCGGTCTTCACCAGGAAGGGCGAGGCGACGAAGACCTGGGCGATCACCAGGCCGACGAAGCTGCCCGAGACGTGGAAGCCGGTCGAGGACTCGAGCGAGCGCCCCAGCGGCGAGCCCGGCCCCAGCAGCACCACGAACGCCACCCCGGCCACCGACTGGGGCACCAGGATCGGCAGGTCGATCAACGACTCGACCACCCGGCGCCCGGGGAAGTCGAGCCGCGCCAGCGCGTAGGCCAGCGGCACCCCGTAGAGCGCGACGATCACGCTCGCCAGCAGCGCCGACCCCAGGCTCACCGCCAGCGCGTCGCGCACCTCTTCGCGCTGGAACGTCCGCCACAGCGTCATCGCCGAGTCCTGCAGCGAGAGGTGGATCAGCGGAAACAGCACCGTCGCCAGCGAGAGCAGCCCGGCGGCGAGGCAGATCAAGGTGAAGCGCGAGGCCTCGCCGCGCGCCCGCCAGGTGACCACCCACACGAACGCCAGCGGGATGAACGTCTCGAACGCGTAGGGCTGCAGCACCACGAAGCAAAGGACGAACAGCCCGAACAGCCCCAGCAGCGCCTTCGAGCCGTAGACGCTCGCGTACGCCACCAGCAGCAGGACGAAGAGCGGCTTCTTGTCGAGCAGCACCACCGTCAGCGCGAACAGCGCGAGGTAGCCGCCGACGAAGCCCACCACCTGCAGCCCCGAGCGCCCCGGCAGCACGTTCGCCGCGCAGTAGAGGGTGTAGAGGTTGGCGGCGAAGAGGACCGCGTTCATCGGAGGAGAGAACGGAGTGCCCGGCAGGAACGCCAGACCCAGGTGCACCGAGGCGAGCACCAGCACTGCCAGCGCCGCCACCGGGGTCGAGATCTTCACCGGCGCCCTCCGACGGCTGCTTCGAGGCGAGCGGGGAGGGTGCAGGGCCCGGTGCAGGTGGGCAGCTCGATCGGCGCGAACCCCAGCCGCTGCAGGGTGCGGCGGCCCTCTTCCGACAGCAGCAGCTCGACGAAGCCCAGCGCGCCGTCGGGGTTGGGGGCGTTGGCCGGCACCGCCAGACCGTAGACGATCGGCGCGCCCTTCAGCCGCTGGCGCTCGGTGGCGAGCTTCATCCGCACCTCGACCTCGGCCTCGGCGTAGGCGCCGGCCAGCGCAGCAGCGGAGAGGTTGTAGGCGTCGGGCAGCCTTGTCACCTTCAGCCGGTGGTCCTCGGCGGTGGAGCGGTAGAGGAACGCGTAGTCCACCGCCCGGGCCTCGAGCAGGCCCAGCAGCTCCGCCTCGTCGAAGACGATCCGATCGGCCCGCGCCTGAAGCGCCCGCGCCAGCGCCGGCTTTCCCAGCGCCCGCTCGGCCAGCTGCCAGGCGAGCAGGGTGTGGTACCCGAGCGGAGCCAGATCCGGATCCACCCGGGCCAGCCGCACCTGCGGTCGCAGCACCACCTCGGCCCAGTTCTCCGCCGTCACCTCCTCGGTGAAGCGGCTGTGCTCGAGGTGGGCGAGCACCAGCGCGTTGCTGGTGAAGCGCAGGTTCCACGGCGCCCACGCCGGCACCAGCAGCTGGTCGTTGATCGCCGCGTCGGCCACCACCACCAGGTCCGCCCTCAGGCCCAGCTCGCTCACCTTGCGGGCGGCCAGCTGCGACCCGCTCGGCTCGAGCCGCACCCGCACCCCGGGGTGCTGCCGTTCGTAGCGCTCCTTCAGCTCTCCGAACGCGCGCGAGAGGCTGGTGGCGTGGAAGATCACCACCTCCTTCCGATCGCGGCAGCCGCCCAGCGCCAGGCCCAGCAGCAGCAGCGAGAAGAGCGGTCGCATCACAGATCGCACGTCAGCATCAGCCGGGGCTGAAGGGTTCGCGCCGCGGTGCAGCCCGGCGCGAGGCACACCGTTTGTTTCCAGGTCACCTCGGCGTCGACGTACAGCTTCTCGCCCAGCGCCCAGACCACGCCCAGGCTGGCGTCGTAGTCGACCGCCTCGCTGGCACCCGCTCCGGTGCCGAACAGCCGGAAGACCCGATCGCGCTGCACCACGAACAGGCGCGCGCGATCGCTGAGGGCGAAGAAGCGCAGCTCGAGCTCTCCCCCCACCCGGTGCTGGAGAAAGCTCTGCAGCACCGCGCCCTGCACCAGCGGGTTGGGCAGCAGCAGGCCGCGGGTGTCGGCCAGCCCGTAGACGCCCCGCAGGCGGGTGGTGAACACCGACGACCACCGGCGCAGCCACTCGACGGCGCCCTCGTAGCCCCGCTGCTCGCCCCACACCGGCGCGTCGGGCTGGAGGGCGAGATCGTTGGCCGTCTCGGTGCGCGCGAAGTCGAAGCGCACGGTGTACGACGAGACCGCGTTGGGCCGGAGGATCACCCGGTTGCGCAGCTCGAGCCGGCGCTCGCTGGCCGTGTCGAGCGGGCCGCCCGAGGTCTGCTCCCACAGCTCGAACAGCTCGACGTTGATCTTGTACGTGCCGGACCAGACCGCGCGGTTGTCGAAGCGCAGGGTGCGGCTCTGGCTGGTGCGCAGCTCGCCCTCGGCCCGCGAGTCTCCGGCGAGCGAGACCCGGGGCTCGATCACCAGCGGGGTCAGCGCGGCGAACCACGCCCCGGGCTGAAGGGTGAGCGTGCCGGCGACGACGCCCTTCGCCGAGCGCAGCGCGGCCGGCTGGGTGATCCGATCGTCCTCGAAGCTGGCCGAGTAGCTCACCTGCGGCACCAGCCCGGGGATGATCGCCGTCCGCGCGCCCGAGAGCAGCTCCCACTGCAGGTTGGCCCGCAGCAGCGGCTCGTCGGGGGCCTGCTGGCTGTGGACCTTGCGGTGGCGGAACAGGATCCACCCCGAGGTGGTGGCGGTCGGGGCGATCCGCGCCTCGAGCCGAACCAGCTGCACGGTGTCGGCGCGCGGGCCCACTCCTTCCTCGGTGCTCGCGCCCGACGCGCTGTACAGCGCCCGCACCCAGAAGCGCTTCATCCCGGTGAAGGCCAGCAGGCCCTGGGCGAAGTCGTACTCCGCCTGCCCCATGCCTTTGAGCCGCACGGTGGTGCCGCCGCCGCCTTCGAGCAGGGTGTGGCCCAGCTGCAGGCTGACGGTCGGCAGCCGCTCGCGCGCGAGCTGGACCCTCGCCAGCGCGTGCTGCTCGGTGCCACCCAGGCCGTCGGCGGTGATCGAAGACTGCCGGCTGAAGAAGCCGCTGATCGGCAGCCAGCGCAGCGGATAGCCGGTGACCTGCGCGCGCCCCTCGTCCGCCAGCCGGCCGAAGCGGGTGTTGGCGGTGCCCACCGCCTGGAAGCCGGGGCTGTCGTGGCGGCCGAGCAGGGTGCCCTCGAGCCAGGGGTGCGACAGCCGCAGCCGCGCCATCGCGCCGAAGCCGTCGGCGAGGCCGTCGAGCCGGTGGTTGCCGGCGAGCTCTCCATAGGCGGTGAAGAGCCCCGCCTCCCCCACGCTGTGCTCGTAGCGCCCGTCGCCCACCGCGGTGAGCAGCTGGCGCGGGGGCTCGCCGGCGGGCCCGGGCGCGGTGCCGGTGACGCCCACCACCCGGGCCCCGAACTCGGTGCCCCGCAGCGGCGAGGCGGCGATCCGCGCCGAGGCGAGCCACTCCGAGCTCTCGCCGGGGCGGTTGGCGCCGGCGCCGGTGCCGCGATCGAGCACCTGGATCGCGAACAGCTTGAGCGACTGCCGGGCGGCGTCGCTCTTCTCGTCGATCGCCAGCTCGAGGTAGTAGCTGCCGAGAACCGCGCGCGCGGCGAACGCGGTCGCCAGCCCGAGGTCGATCACCAGCGTCGGCTGCCCGTCGACCGCCTCGCGCGCGGGGGGCAGGTCGAAGTCGTAGAGGGCGCGGGCGTTGGCTTCGGTGCCGAGATCGTGAATCGACACCTGGATCGTGCGCCCGCCCTGCCGGTACTCGCCGAACACGCTCTTCACCCAGCCGCGGTCGAGGTAGCGGGGCGCGGCGCCGTCGATCTGCGCGTAGAGCCCGGACTCCTCGCTGACCAGCCGCACGTCGCCCGCGCGGGTCCAGTCGCCCACCTCGCGATCCGCCGGCAGCAGGTCGAGCAGCGACAGCACCCCCAGCCCTTTGCGGGGCACCAGGTCCGCCTCGTACTCGACCTCGATCACGCTCAACGGGTCGACCCGCTCGAGATCGAGGAAGGCCAGCTGGCCCGCCGGGTAGATCACGGTGTAGTCGGCGCCGTTGGTGAGCAGCTCGCCGTCGACCCACACCCGCTCGCTGCCCGGCAGCACGTAGCGGTGGGAGAGGCTGATCACCGGCCTGGGCGCTCCGGTGAAGAAGTCGCGCTGGGACACGCCGCGCCGCAGGCCTCCGCTCACCTGGCCCTGCAGGGTCGGCTCCTCTCCTTCGCTCGCCACCCGCACCCCGCCGCCACGCAGCGACAGCGGCCGCTCGAGCCCTTCTTCGCGGGTGCGCCAGAGGTACTTGTCCTCGGCCCGCACCTCGCGCAGCACGTCGGTGGGGTTGCCCTGGTACTCGAGCCGGGCGGTGACGTCGCGGATGCCCGGCAGCTCGAGCTGCCCGTAGTCGAGCCGCGCCGAGGCATCGAGGGTGCGCTTGTTCGCAAACCGGTGAGAGAAGCCGAAGCCGCCCTCGGCGGTGGCGAAGCGCTGCTCGGACAGCGTCCAGCTCCTGGCGTCGATCGGCACCTCGGCGTTGAGGCGGGCGAAGGCGCGGCCGCGGGTGGCCGATTCCTCCTGGGTCGCCAGCAGCGGACGCGCGGCCCACAGCTCGCGTTGCACGTCGTAGACCTGTGCGCCGTCGGGGAAGAGCATCACGAACAGCCCGCCCGACAGCAGGGTGCCGACCGCGCCCTGGCGCCGGGTGAGCCCGTCGGCCTCGGTGAAGCGGCGCATCGAGCGGTTGGTCTTGTGGACCTGCACCACCTCGGCGTCGGTGGTGATGAACAGGTAGTCGGAGAGCAGCTCGACGCCGCGGATCGAGGCGCTCTCGAGCAGCGACTGCTGGGAGAAGGGCACCAGCGTGTCGGAGGTCAGCTCGAGGCTCAGCAGGCCCTGGTCGGTGCCGAGCCACACCCGCTCGCCGTCCACCACGAACGCACGCAGCTCGGTGGCGCCGAGGTCGGCCCAGGAGAAGTTGGTGAAGGTGCGGGTGCGGGGCCGGAAGCGCGAGAGCCCGGCGTCGGTGCGGCACCACACGTCCTCGCCCACCTGGAACAGCTCGGCGAGGTTCTCGCCCACCAGCCCTTCGGCGACGCTCCACCCCCGCAGGCCGTCGACGTCGGGGTCGTACATCGCCAGTCCGCCGCGGGTGGCGATCCACAGCTGCCGGCCGACGCGGAGCACGTCGTTCACCGCCCGGTGGGGGAGCCCGTCGACGTCGGTGAAGACGCGCCAGGTGCGGTCGAGCTTGCGGAAGCGGGCGAGGCCCTTGTTGGTGGCGAACCAGACGAACTGCTCGTCGACCCCGACCGCGGTGACCGCCTGGCTCGGCAGCCCGTCGTCCATTCCCAGCCGCTGGGCGCCGCGGCTCTCCGCGTCCAGCCGGAGCGCGCCGTCGTCGGTCGCCAGCCACACCACCTGGCCGTCGACGGCGAGCTTGTTCACCGTGGCGCCGGCGTTGAAGACGGCCCACTTGTCGGTGGTGAGGTGGAGGTAGAGCTCTCCCGCGCCGAGCCAGCCTCCCTCCCGCGGGTCGGGAGCGATCGGTGGGGTGCGGGCGAAGGCCACCGAGGCGGCACCCAGCCCCAGCAGGAGCAGCGCGCGGCGCACGTTCAGACGGTGAGCTTCTTGACCTGGAGCTTCTTCACGTCGGTCTCGCCGAGCCCGGCCTTGCCGGCGAGCTGGAGATAGCGCACGTCGGCGAGGGTGAGGTCCTGGTTGCCGTACCGCGCCAGGCCCAGGCCGTAGCAGTCGACCGACACCACGTTGCGCCCGGCGACGATCCGGTTGGGAGTGCCGACGTCGCCCGGGCCCGCGGGCCCGTTGGTGAGCAGCACCCGGGTGGCGTCGAGCACCGTGAGGTGGGGCTTGATCACCCGCCCGAGGTCCGCGACCGCCTGGTGAAGATCGTGCTCCTGGTGAAACGCGCGCCGGTTCTTGATCAGCCCCATGTGGTTCTTCAGCCCGAAGGACACCCCGGCGTCGGTGTGGTTCTTCCCGACCGGGATGTTGATGAAGACGTCGGCGGACATCAGCAGCTTCGCCACCTCGACGGTCGCGAGCGTCACTGCGCCCGGCACCTTCACTTCCTGGAAGTCGGCGGGGGTGAGCAGCTTCACCTTCACCGCCGGGAACGCGGCGAGGGCGGGCCCCACTCCGCAGCGCTCGAGGCACTTCTCGCCTTTGCCCTGCGGGTACTCGAGCAGCACCACCTGCTTCGCCTTCGCGTCGAGGCACAGCTTCGCCACCGCGGCGACGACCTCGGGGTTGGTGGTGGTGGCCCAGGCCGCGGGGTTGGCGAAGCCGGCGTTCGCCTTCAGCACCACGTAGTCGCCCGGCTTGACGAAGGCGCCGATTCCCCCCAGCCCGGCGATCGCCGCCTGGGTCATCGCGGCGGCGTTCAGTCCTTCGACGTCCACCAGATCCGGCGAGCCGGGCTTCTGCGCCGCCGCCACCGCTCCATTGAGCGAACCGATCAGAACAGCCGAGCCTCCGAGGAATCGGCGGCGACTGAACGACATGGCAGACCTCCAGTGGCGAATGGACGGTGCGGAATCTACAGTGGCCCAGCAGCTGCGGCGGAACTCGTGGCGCGGAGCGTGGGTCTGACTACTAACCGCCATTACTCGCGCAGGGTGGTGCTCACCGGCGCGGCGGGCGTGGCGGTGGCCGGTTGTTTCCCCGACGCAGGTGGGACGTGGCCGCTGAAGGGCGACAGCTGCACCGACGCGCTGGCGCGGACGCCGGTGGAGGGCAGCTCGGCGGTGGTCGAGGTGCGCAGCGACGACGCGGTGATCGTCGACCCCACCACCCAGCGCGCCACCATCGCCGGCGAGGTGGTGGAGAAGATGCTGGCCGCCGCGCTGCTGGAGCTGGTGCCGCAGGGGAACCCGTGGGCGGTGCTGTTGCCCGATGCGACGGCCGCGACGCGGATCGGCCTGAAGGTGAACGTGCTCAACGAGCAGTGCGCGACGTCGGTGGCGTTGACGAAGGCGCTGGTCGCGTCGCTGCGGACCTGGCTGGGGCTGCCGGCCGAGAACGTCCTGGTGTGGGATCGCCGGCTCGACGAGCTGCAGCGGGTGGGCTTCACCGACGAGGCGGTCGGGGCGAAGGTGGTCGGCACCTGGCGCTCGGCGGCCGACCGTTCGGGCCCGGGCTATGGCACTCCGACCTGCGGCACGGTGGCGGGCAAGGCGCCGCGGCTGTCGAAGATCCTCACCGAGCTGACCGACCTGACGATCAACGTGCCGGTGCTCAAGACGCACGCCATCTGCGGAGTGACCGCAGCGCTGAAGAACATCTACGGCATCATCGACAACCCGGGCGACTACCACCAGAACCTGAACACCGCGCTGCCCGAGCTGTACCGGCTGCCCCCGATTCGCAGCCGGCTGCGCTTCACCGTGCTCGACGCGCTGATCGACGTCACCACCGGAGGCACCTCGGATCCTCCCGACGCGGTGCCGCGGCGGCTGGTGCTCGGGGCGGATCCGCTCGCGCTCGACAGCCACGCGCTGACGCTGGCCGATGCGCTGCGCGCCGAGAAGAACCTCGGCCTCAAGCCGATCGATCGCGGCGCGATGGGCTGGCTGCAGCAGGCGTACGAGCAGGGGCTCGGCACGCTCGAGTACCGGCTGACCGAGCTCGCCGTCCCGCGCTGAAGGTCAGAGGGCCTTGGCCACCATCGCCTTGGCGAAGGCCTCGACCTCGGTGCGGGTGGTCGCGTCCTTGGGAGTGATCTTCAGCTCGAAGATGAATACCCCTCTGCGGGCGTTGAACCACCACGAGCTGCCGGTGTCGGTGACGCGGGCGGCATCGCCCACCGCGTCGACGGTGGTCCAGGTGTTGGCCATATAGAGGCCCACGCTCGCGACCAGGTAGTCGTAGGTCTCCTTCGAGCTGGCGGCGGTCTTCATCTGGTAGACGCGGGCGTCGATCTTCGAGCTGCCCGCCTGGTAGTGCTCCCAGCCGAGCGCGAGCGCGCCCTTTTCGTTGAAGGGTGCTCCGTCGCCGTCGATCAGCGCTTCGATCGCGGTCGCCGACTTCGCCACCTCCACCCCGAGCTTGCCCACCGCGGTGTCCTCGGCCCAGGTGGAGACTTCGTTCGCGGCGGGGAAGAGCTTGTCGATCGCGGGGGTGGCGGGGGTCGGGGTTCCACAGGCGGCGAGGGCGAGGCCGGCAGCGACGACGAGTCGTTTCATGGCGGCACTCCACCGGGTCGCACCGTGGCCCGGCATGATCTGGATCAAGCGCTCGCGTCGGCCCCCAGGGTGACTAAGGTCCGCGGCCGCTTGAGCCGGCGCTTGCACATCGCGGTGTTGGTGGGCGCGTGCCTGGTGCCGCTGGCGTTCTTCCTGCCGGCGCTCGGGGATCCGTACGGCACCTCCGAAGACGGCCTCAACCCCGCGCTCTGGGGCCTGGGCGCGCGCAACCTGCTCGCGGGCGGGGTGGCTTCCCAGCGGGGGGCGCGGGTCTCCCCCTACCCGGGGACGACCGGCAACGGGATCTACGCCCACCATCCCCCGTTGCCGGTGTGGGTGATGACGGTGCCGGTGGCGCTCGGAGGCTGGGAAGGGTGGGCTCGGCTGATTGCGCTCGGGTGTGCCGCGGCCTCGCTCGGGCTGCTGTACCGGGTGCTGCGGCGCTCGTTCGAGCCGCGCGTCGCGCTGGCGGCGGTGGTGACGATCTCGCTCAGCGGGTTCCTGCTCGAGTGCGGACGGCTGTTCAACACCCTCACCCTCGCGACCCCGCTGT
>JAGSPQ010000689.1 GCA_018262385.1 Myxococcaceae bacterium
GACCCACTCCCCGGTCAGCCGCAGCAGCGGGCGCTTGCGATCGACCGCCTCGTACCTCAGCACCGACAGCGGGAGCTCGAAGCCGGTCTGGGGGGTGAAGCCGAACAGACGGCGCCACTCGAAGCCGGCTCCGAAGAGCAGGTGGAGGCCGGCGCTGATCTCCAGCTCCAGCTGCGCGGCCCCGACGACCGTCACCGCCCAGTAGTTCTCCAGGTTCAGGTCTCCCCGCTGGCGCGCGAGCCAGTCGTTCTGAACCCACAGGTTGGGGCGCAGCCGCTTCAGCAGGGGCACGGTGTCGTAGCGGGCCTCGGCGGACCCGCGGGAGAAGTGGAAGTAGAGCTTCTCGGTGTCGAGGCGCGGGCGCAGGCCGATTCCCCCGCTGCCGCCGAGGTAGAGCCGGTCGCCTTCTCCAAACAGGCTTCCCCACCGGTTGTTCAGCCCGGTCTCCAGGCCGTCGGTGTTGCTGGTGCGCAGGCTCAGGCCGAGTCCGGTGCCCCCCGCGGTGCTGGGGAAGTGAATCCGCACCTCGTACGGCCGCCGGGCGTGAATGAGCTGGGTGCCCTGCATCGCCATGTCGAAGGCCTTCGGCAGCTCTTCGATCTGGGGGCCGGAGTGGTCGACCTCTCCGGTGCGCACCAGCTCCCAGCGCACCCCGACCAGCCCCATCGCCTCGGCCAGCTCGCGCGTCTGGCGATCCAGCAGCGGCCGGTTGAAGACGTTGGCCGGCAGGCTCAGCGCCAGCTTGAAGCGCACCTGCTGAAACGACAGCTGGCCGGGGAAGATGACCCGCTCGAGCTGGCCCTCGTTCAGGTAGACGACGATGTCGCCGTTCTCGACCGTGGCTCCGACGCTCGCCAGCTGGAAGCCGGTGCGGCCGAGGTAGTCGAGCATCTGGATCTGCACCTGGGCCGCGGTGGCGGCGTTCGGCAGCGCCAGGGCGGGCAGCCGGAGCATCTCGAGGTACACCTCGGGCGGCAGCACCTCGGCCCCGACGATTCGGACGTTGACCCGCGGAGCCACCCGCCCCTGAGAATCGGCGCCCGCGTCGGCCGCCCCGGAGGCGTCGACCACCTGCCCCCGCTCACCCGCGTCCGCAGAGAACCCCGCCGGGGCAGGGGTGGAGCTGGCAATCGCAAGCATCAGCGTCAGCGCGTTCAAGGGTCCGAACGCTGTGCAGCAGCCGGGCCGTGGCGCGCATGCGGGGAGAAGCGCGCCTGCTGTGGCGTTTGTGGCCGTGGCAGGTTGCCACACCGGTCGCAGGTCTCACCGGAATGCCACGGCGACGCCGCCACGCCCCGCGCGGCGCGAACCTTGCTCAGCGTTGGTCAAGATGCCTGAACCCACTGCGCTGCAGCTCGAAGGACCGCTGACCTTCGCGGGATCCGGCGCGCTGTGGTCGGACCTGAACCGGAAGATCGGGGCGATCGACCCCGGCGCCCGCCTCGACTTCGACATGTCGAAGGTCGAGCGCGTCGATGGGGGCTCGATGGCGCTGCTGGTTCAGCTGCGGGCCGACTTGCACCGCCGCGGGGCGACCTCCGAGTTCATCGGCGCCGGCGAGCAGGTTCAGAAGATCATCCACCTGTACCGGGGAGACGTCCGCGTCGGCGTGCGGACCCGGCGCCGCGCGCGGGGCACGCTGGAGCAGATCGGCGCCGCCACCCTCGCGATCCTCGGCGAGTTCAAGCAGGTCTTCGGGTTCCTCGGCCAGGCGCTGATCGCCTCGGTCGGAGTGATCGCCAGGCCGAGCACCGCCAATTGGAAACACGTCACTCCCACGATGGAGAGAGCGGGCGCGGACGCCGTCCCGATCGTGGTCCTGATCAACTTCCTCGTCGGCTTCGTGATGGCCTTTCAGGGATCCGTTCAGCTCAAGCAGTTCGGCGCCAACATCTTCGTCGCCGATCTGGTCGGCCTCTCGATCTGCCGCGAGCTGGGGCCGCTGATGACGGCGATCATCCTCTGCGGCCGGTCGGGGGCGGCGTTCGCCGCAGAAATCGGCTCGATGAAGGTGTCGGAGGAAATCGACGCCCTGCGCACGATGGGCTTTGGCCCGATGCGCTTCCTCGTCCTGCCCCGGACGATCGCGCTGGTGCTGGTGCTGCCGCTGCTCACCCTCGTCGGCGACGCGGTCGGCATCTTCGGCGGCCTGGTGGTCGGAGTCGTCAGCCTGGATCTGACCGTGATCGGCTACCTGCAGGAAACCCAGAAGGCGCTCGACATGTGGGACGTCTTCTCCGGGATGATCAAGGCGGTCTTCTTCGCGATCGTGATTGCAATGATCTCCTGCCAGCAGGGGCTGGCCACCACCGGTGGCGCCGCGGGCGTCGGCCAGCGCACCACCTCGTCGGTGGTGGCGATCCTCTTCGCGCTGATCCTCGTCGACGCCGGCTTCACCCTCTTCTTCCACGCCTTCGGCCTATGAGCCCATTGATCAAGGTCGCCAATCTGAAGATGGGCTGGGACCCGACGGTGCTCCTCGAGAACGCCGACTTCGAGATCCCGCGCGGAGACATCTTCGCGATCCTCGGAGGCAGCGGCTGCGGCAAGTCGACGCTGCTGCGCTGCATGATCGGCCTCGAGCAGCCGCTGGGCGGGACGATCGAGATCGAAGGGGTGACGGAGTCCCACCTCGAGGTCGGCCGCCCGCCCTTTGGGGTGATGTTCCAGTCGGGCGCGCTCTTCGGCTCGATGACGGTCGGCGAGAACCTCGCGCTGGCACTGGCGCAGTGGACCGATCTTCCCCCCGACGCGATCCTCGCGATCGTCCGCGCGAAGCTGCGGCTGGTCGGCCTGGCCGACGCCGAGGACAAGTTCCCCAGCCAGCTGTCGGGTGGGATGAAGAAGCGCGCGGCGATCGCGCGCGCGATGGTGCTCGAGCCCGAGCTGATCTTCCTCGACGAGCCGTCGGCCGGGCTCGACCCGGTCAGCTCGTTCGAGCTCGACGCGCTCATCCTCTCGCTCAACCAGGCGCTGGGCCTCACCGTCGTGCTCGTCTCGCACGAGCTCGAGAGCATCTTCGCCATCGCCAGCAACTGCATCATGTTGGACAAGACGAGCCGGAGCATCATCGCGCGCGGCGACCCTCGTGAGCTGCGCGACTCGTCCGAAGATCCCCGGGTGAGCTCCTTCTTCAACCGGCGCTCCGGGCCCCCACTCCCCACTCCTGCGCCCTCGGCGCCCTGAAGGAACGTCCATGAGCACTCCCACCAACCACTGGAAGCTCGGCCTCTTCGTCGTAGTCGGCGTCGCCGGCTGCCTCGCCACGATCATCTTCTTCGGCGGGCGATCGCTGAAGAAGGAGACCGTCGCCTACCAGACCTACTTCGACGAGTCGGTGCAGGGCCTCGAGCTCGGCTCGCCGGTGAAGTTTCGTGGCGTCAGCATCGGCAGCGTGTCGGACATCGACCTCGCCGGCGACAAGCGGCACGTCGCCGTCACCTACGAGCTGGGAGTGAAGGTGCTCAACTCGCTGGGGCTGGCGGTGGAGTGGTCGAAGGGCGCGAAGACCAACGCGCCTTCGATGATGAAGAACCTCGAGGACTCGGTCGTCAACGCAGTGGACCGGTTCCCCGAGGTCGCCAAGCAGTTGCTGCTGGTGCTCACCCGGATCAACACGATTCTCGGCGAGCTCGAAGGCATCCAGTTGCCCGCGAAGCTGGCCCGCACCCTCGCGCTGATCGACACGGTGCTCTCCCAGGTCGGCGGGGCGATCGTCGCGATCGAGCCTGGAGTGCTCTCGAAGGACGCCCAGCAGACGCTGAAGAACCTGAACGCCGCGGTCCACACCATCAACGGGGTGGTCGAGCGCATCGGCGGCGCGAACGGGCTGGTGGTGAGCGTCCAGCGCACCTCGGATGCGCTCGGGAGCATGGCGCAGAACGCCAATCACGTCGGGCCGGCGATGGAAGACGCCCTGAAGGACGTGCAGGGCGCGGCGAACTCGGTTCAGCGCCTCGCCGACTCACTCGATCTGGATCCGGACAAGCCCGGATCTTCCCGCCGCGACCAACGGGGTGGCCCGCTCGAGCTCCGAGCTTCGCCTGGGCCGGGTGACGGCCGGCGCCTTCATCGGCGAGCGGATCATGTTCCGCGAGTCCGAGCACGAGGTTGGCCTCTACGACGACCGGAGCTGGACCGAGAAGCCCGACGCCTATCTGAGGCGCGCCTTGAGCCGGGTGTTGTTCGAGGAACTGGGGCTGCGCAGCGTGATGCGCGGCGCGGGGCCGACTCTCGACGTCGAGCTGATCAGCTTCGAAGAAGTGAAGTCCCCGCGGCACCTGGGCCGGGTGAAGCTCGCGTTCTCGCTGCGAGACGAGCGGGTGGTCTCACTGCAGCAGACGCTGTCCGTCGAGCGCCCGATCGCCTCGGCGGCGCCCGAGGCCGTCGCGCAGGCGCTGGGCGAGGCCCTGCGCGATGCGGTCTACGAACTCTCGGGACGCGTGGTCGCCGACCTGGCGAAGGCCCCGGGGACAACTGAGCCATGCCCCGTCGCGGCGGCGCACTGACCCATGGATCGACGGGTCGGCTCGAAGATCTTCCCGGTGGCAGTGGTGGCCACGGCGCTCATCCTGATGGGGTACGTGTGCTGGTCGATCCTCACTCCGCTGTTTCTCGCGGCGGTGGTCGCGGGCACGCTGCACCCGCTGACGGCGCGGGTCACCCGCCGCCTGAAGGGGCGCAAGACGCCGGCCGCGCTCCTGGTGACCCTGGCGGCGATGCTGGTGGTCGCAGGTCCGCTGACCGGGTTCATCACCCTCGCGGTGGGGCAGGCCTCGCGCGTCGGAGCCGAGCTCGAGGAGGCCAACGAGAGCGGGCGGATCGCCGCCGCGATTGAACGCCTTCCGGGATCCGTGCAGGGCCAGGCGCGCGCACTGATGGCCAATGTTCCGACCGCCGCCGAGCTGCTGCGCAAAGCAGGATCTTCGGTCTCCGGTCTGGTCAGTGGCACCAGCAAGCTGATGCTCGACACCCTGCTCGGGTTGATCGCGCTGTTCTTTCTGCTGATCGAAGGACCCGCGCTGATCTCCTGGCTCGAGGGCATTCTGCCGGTGCCGGCCGGGCAGTTCCGGTCGCTGCTGCAGGAGTTTCGGCGGGTGTCGCGATCGGTGCTGATGGCCGAAGGCGCGACCGCGGCGATTCAGGCGCTGGTGGGGCTGGTGGGGCTGCTGATCGCCGGCGTGCCAAACCCGGTCTTCTTCACCCTCGCCACTTTCTTCCTCGCGCTGGTCCCAGCGATTGGCGCGGCGAGCTGCTTCGTTGCGTTGGGGCTGGTGTCGCTGCTCGACGGGCACACCGGCACCGGCGTCTTCCTGCTCATCTGGGGCGTGCTGATCGTCGGCCTGGTCGACAACGTGGTGAAGCCGGTGTTCATCAAGGATGGCGCGGCGATGCACGGCGCGGTCGTCTTCTTCTCGCTGATCGGCGGAATCGCAGCGTTCGGCGCGCCGGGGCTGATCGCCGGCCCGCTGGTGGTCGCGTTCTTCATCGCAGTGATGAAGGTCTCCGCGGTGCCCGCCGTGCTTCGGTGAACCCGGAGTGGCTCAGGGGCAGTAGGCGGGGGAGATCTTCCACCACCCGCGCCGGGCCCCCGGGTTCCAGACGACCAGCGGGCCCCCGTAGTTGCAGACGTGGTAGCCGTACCACTTGCCGGCGCAGCCGGTGTTTCCGACGGCGATCTCGTCCGTTTGGCCAGCCTCGTGCTGGCCCGCGCAGTAGCCCTGGGCGCGCAGCTCCAGGTTCACCGCCGCGAACCAGGCCTGGCACTTCTGGTCGGCGTTGGCTCCCGCGTAGGTGTTGAGGCTGCAGGTGCTGCCGACGTTGCACCCGGTCAGCTTCGCCATCGCGGCGTTGACCGCGGAGTCCACCGTGGGGTCGGTGTCCGAGTAGGACGCGGCCGAAGCGATGAAGCCCGGGTCGGGGACTCCTTGCGGGAACGGCATGGGGCAGGGCGAAGAACTGCCGCCACCCGCGCCGCCCGCACTGCCGCCGCCTGCACCGCCGCCGACACCTGCACCGCCGCCGCCGCCGCCGAC
>JAGSPQ010000690.1 GCA_018262385.1 Myxococcaceae bacterium
CCGACCTCGTTGGCGCCGGTCGAGTGACACGAGCAGCCGCTGAACGACAGCGCCAGCCAGGCCACCACTGCCAGAGTAAGTGTCCTCATCACTGCCCCCTCACGTCGAATCGCTTGAGCATCGAGTTCAGATCGAGCGGGTTGGTGCCGTTCTCGCCGTCGCTGGGGAGGATGATCAGCTCGACCCCGTTGAGCGTCTCGGCCATCTTCAGCCCGACCATGTTCTCGCTGCCGCCCACCCGCAGCGCCTTGTTCTCCAGCTCGATCCCCTGCGCCTTCGCCAGCTCGACCTTCAGCCGGCCCTCGGCGTCCTTGGTTCGCTTGTAGAGGTCGGCCTCGGACTGGATCTTCTTCACCTCGGCGTCTCCGCGCGCCAGCTCGGTCTGCACCTGGGCGGCCCCTTCGGCGACGATGGTGTTCTTCTTCGCTTCTTCCTGCGCGGCGGCCGCCTCTGCCCGGTTCTTGAAGACCGTCTGGTCCTGGATCTTCCGGCTCTCGATCGCCTCCTGGTAGCGCTGGTCGTAGCGGTACTGGCGCACCAGCACGTGGGTGACGTGGATCCCCTTGGGCGACAGCTCGTCGGTCAGCAGCCGCTGCGCCTCGAGCGCGGCCTTCTCGCGAAAGTCGCCCTGGTAGAACTGCTCGGCGTCGAGCTCGCCGAACTTCCTGCGCAGCTGCTGCTCGGAGCGGGGGATCACCGCCGAGTCCTCGTACAGCCGCCCGGGCCCGATCTGGGTGATCACCTTGTAGGCGTCCTCGATCCGGTAGAGCACGGTGATGTCGACCGAGACGGTGTACCCCTCGGAGGTCTGGATCTTGATCGCCGGCACCTGGCGCATGTTGGTGGTCGGCTCGTGGCCGCTTCCCGACGCGTCGCTCATCTCCAGCACCTGCAGCTCGGCGGGCATGATGTGCATCCGCTCGACGCCGGGGGTGAGGAAGTGCAAGCCGGGGGCGTAGATGCCTTCCTGCATCCCCTGGCCCGAGCCGACGATCACCTGCTTCACCCCGTACTGGCCGGGCCGCACGTAGACGGTGCAGCTGCTGTAGGCGAACAGCCCCAGCCCCAGCATGGCGACCAGCGGCCACAGCAGCCGGCCCCGGCGTCGAATGAACTGCTGGGCCTTCGAAGGCTCGCGCATCAGCTCTCCCCTTTGGTTTTGGAAGTCTCGTCTTTGACCTGAACTGCCTCGCTCTGCGGGCCGGCGTCGATCGGCGCGGGCGCCCCTTCGGTCAGCGGCCGGTACTGGGCGCGCGCTTCGGCTTCGTCGCGCATGTCCTCGACCAGCGTCCGCAGCTTCCCGGCGTACTTGCGCTTGGCGAACCAGATCTGCAGGTCGGGCAGCAGCGGGCCGCCGATGAAGAAGGCGATCGGCAGCGGCTCGAGCCAGTCGGGAAGCGCGGTGCGAAAGACCACCGCCGCCGCCACCAGGCCGATCAGCGCGTAGGCAGCGCGAGAGACCACGTCGCCGCCGCGCCACAGCCCGTACTTGTTCTTCTCGTGCTGGTGCTGCTCTTTGGCGAGCTGGAAGTACCGGGGCAGCGCGGCGGTCAGCACGGTGCGCTCGAGCTGCGCCCAGTACGGCTTGTCGTCGGCGACCTCGGCGAACTGGCGCCCCGCTTCGGCGAGCACGCTCTTCGCCTCCAGGGTCAGCTTCGCCTCGACCTCGGCGTTCCACTCGGCAAACCCTTCCCGCCGCCGCTCGAGGGCGGCCACCACGTGGGAGGTCAGCTCCTGCAGCTGGTAGCGGGTGGGGTACACGGAAGGAGCCTTCGTACTTGGCAAGTTGTAAGTAGCCAATTGCGATGATTCAGATGTTCCACGTCACCAAGGCGTTCGGAAATGACCCTCCGACGCTGATGGACATCAACCTCGACATCCAGAAGGGCGAGTTCGTCTTTCTCACCGGGCCCTCGGGCGCCGGGAAGACGACCCTGCTCAAGCTGGTGTTCCTCGCCGAGCGGGCCACCCGGGGGCAGGTGCTGGTGTCGGGCCGCAACGTCGCCCGGCTGCGCGAGTCGGGGATCCCCTACCTGCGCCGGAACATCGGGGTGGTGTTCCAGGACTTCAAGCTGCTGCCCAACCGCTCGGTGGCGGAGAACGTCGGCTTCGCGCTCGACGTGATCGGCACCCCGCGGGAGCTCGTCCGCCAGAAGGCGCTGAAGATCCTCAAGCGGGTGGGCCTCGAGCACAAGGCGAACGTGCTGCCCCCGAAGCTGTCGGGCGGCGAGCAGCAGCGGGTGGTGATCGCCCGCGCGCTGGTGAACGACCCGGCGATCCTGCTCGCCGACGAGCCGACCGGAAACCTCGACCCCGCGCTCACCGTCGAGATCATGGATCTGCTCTGCGACGTGAACGCGCGCGGAACGACGGTGGTGGTCGCGACCCACGACGCCTCGCTGATCGAGCGGTACCACAAGCGCACCTTGCGGCTCGAGCGGGGGACGCTGGTCTCCGAAGAGCGCGGCGCCAAGGCGGCGCTGCTGATGGTGCAGGGGTGATCGCGGCCAAGGCGAGCTACTTCGCGCGCACCGCGCTGGGAGGCATGTGGCGCGATCCGTTCGTCCACGTGATCGCGATCGCCTCGCTCGCGATCGCGCTGGTCGGCTTCGGCCTGGCGCGGATCGCCGGAGCGCAGATCGACGCGCTCGTCTCCGCGCTCGGCGGCGAGGTCGAGCTGACCGTCTACCTGAAGGACGGCACCCCCGCAGAAGAAGTGAAGAAGCTCGAGGCGGCGCTCGCTCAGCGCACCGGCGGCGTCGCCCGCACCGTCAGCCCCGCCGAAGCGCTCGGCCGCCTGTCCGAGCAGCTGGGGCCCCAGGGCCAGGCGCTGACCGAGCTGGGCGCCAACCCGCTGCCGTGGAGCGTGGAGGTGACGCTGCCACCGCAGCTGCGCGATCTGGCCTCGCTCCAGGCCCTCGCCCAGACCCTGAGGGCGCTGACCTTCGTCGAGGCGGTGGACTACGGGGCCGACGCGCTCGAGCGGCTGGCGGCGCTGTCGAAGGGGCTGAAGCTGGCGAGCGTGGTGGCGTTCGCGATCGTCTTCCTCACCACCATCGTGGTGGTCTCGGCGACGCTGCAGCTGGCGATCTACTCCCGCCGCGAAGAGATCGAGATCCAGAAGCTGGTCGGAGCGACCAACCGCTTCGTCCGCGCGCCCTTTCTGCTCGAGGGGATGGTGCAGGGCCTGCTGTCGGCGGTGCTCGCCACGCTCGCGCTGTGGGCGCTGGTGACCTGGGCCGCTCCGCGGGCGGCGGGGATGCTCGGCTTTCTCGCCCTGCCCAAAGGCTCCCAGCTGATGTCGACCCGGCTGATGGTCGAGCTGCTGCTGCTGGGGCTGGCGATGGGGCTGTCGGGCAGCGTGGTCGCGGTGCGGAGGTTCCTGCGGGTATGACTCTGAGCGCGCTGCTGGTCCTGGCGGTGCTCGGCGCCCAGCCGGTCGAGGAGGAACAGGCCGAGCTGAACGAGCGGCTCGAGGCCGAGCGCGCCCTCTTCGACTCGCTCAAGAGCGAC
>JAGSPQ010000691.1 GCA_018262385.1 Myxococcaceae bacterium
CGTTCGCCAACCTGGTCCGGCCGTTCAACGCGATGCGCGCGATTCTCTCGGGGCTCGGAGGGGAAGCAGCGGTGGCGGAGGCCCGGCTGTCCCTGTGGTGGACGGCGTGGATCATCAGCAACGTGCTCAGCCAGATCGAGTCGCGGCTGGCGCTGCGCAATGGGCTCGAGGGCGAGCCGCCGGCCGAGAGCCACGTGGCGGGGATCTTCGCGTCGATCGCCGGTGTCGTCGCGGCGCTGCTGTGCATCGCAGTGGTGAAGACGGTGCAGAAGCACCTCGACCAGCGCTCGGGAACCGCCGCGCCCGCCAGCCCCCTCTCGGCCCCCCCGCCGATCTGACCCCGGAGCACGCCGTGACCCCGTGCTCCAGGCAACCCGTGCTCCAGGCAACCCGTGCTCCCGTGCTCCGGGGGTCGGCGGCCAACCGGGGGGACTGTCAGGGTCCTTCACTACAGTTCGCGGCGGCGCCGGGAAGGCGTTGAGTTTCGTGGGGGTGGGCCCGCCGGAGAACGACCGACTTCAGAGTGATCGAGCCGCGCAGTGCGCTGGAACCGCGCCTGCGCGTCCAATTCGACAAACTCCGCGCCGCGAGGTGAACCCGACCGGTGCGCCCGTCAGGCGCGCGACCCGGCGAGGTCGTCGGTGATGGTCGCTCGCAGCCGACAGGCCGTTTCCGACTATTTCTCGGAGCCCGGGAATCCCAGCCGCTGGCCCAGCTCGACCAGCGCGATCTCGGCCGCCACCGGCACCGCCACCACCCCGGGCAGCGCCTGGGCGGCGGGGTCGATCGAGAACGCCGGGACCCCGCGCTCGAGCGCCGCCTCGTGCACCAGCTGGGTGACTCCCACCGACAGCGAAGTGCCGGCGAAGATCACCAGCTCGGCCGAGGCGGCCGCCGCGAGGACCCGCGTCCACTGATAGTCGTTGTGGCCGTTGTAGTACTCGTCGAACCACAGCACGTGCTGGCGCAGCAGCGCTCCGCACTCCGGGCAGCGGGGCACGTTGGCGTCGATCGGGTTGGCGAGGAACGCGGTGAGATCCACCTCGGCTCGGGCGATCCACCCGTCGGGCGCGCCGAGCCGGCAGCCCTGGCTCGAGCAGCGGACCTTCTCCGCGCTGCCGTGGACCTTCACCAGCTCCTTCGACCCGGCCCGCTCGTGGAGCGGATCGATGTTCTGGGTCACCAGCAGGAACTTCCCCCCGCGCGCCAGCTGCCACCGCTCGAGCTCCACCAGCGCGCGGTGCCCGGCGTTCGGCTGGGCGGCGAGCACCTTCTCAAACCGCCCGAGGTACCACTGCCACGAGCCGGCCGGATCCTGGCGGAAGTAGCGCACCGTGCCCAGCTCGGTGACGTCCTTCGCCCAGACCGCTCCCGGATCCTTGCCGCGGAAGGTGGGGATCCCGCTGGCGAGGCTGACTCCGGCGCCGGTGACGACCAGCACCAGCCCTCGGGTCTGCTCGAGCGCCTGGGTCAGCCGTGCGAGCGGGTCCACCAGCGTCCCCTCACTTCGATTCGAGGATCACGATGCTGCGGGTCGGCACCTTGTAGGTCGCATCGGTGATCGCCAGCGGCGCGGCGAGGGTGATGTTGGCGCTGGTGCGCGGGTCGAGGCCGCCGGCGGTGAGGGTGGCCGGCAGATCGAAGTACGCCTGGGTGTCGAGCAGCCGGGTCCAGCTGCGGCCGCCGCCGGTAGGCAGCGTGAACGGCACCTCGCCGCCCTCCATGTTGATCAGGATCGCCAGCTCGGGGCCCTTCGTCTTGTCGTGGTAGTGGATCATCAGCGCCTTGCCGCCCCAGTTGACCTGGTCGGTGTTGGCCGCGCTCTTCCACGCGAACGGAGCGTTCTTCCCGTACTCCTCCGGCGCCAGCGCGTAGGCGTGATCTTTGCGGAACTTGATCAGCTGGCGAACGAAGTCGCGCATCCGATGGCGCTCGTCGTTCGCTTCCCACACGCCCCAGTCGAACCAGTTGAACTCGTTGTCGGCGCGGGTCGAGTAGGCGTTGTTGTTGCCCAGCTGGGTCCGCATCCACTCGTCGCCTCCGAGGATCATCGGAGTGCCGTGGGAGATCATCATCGAGACGAACGCGTTGCGCATGTTCTGGCGCTTCATCGCCTCCATCGCCTGGCCCCAGTCGCGGCTGCGGTTGTTGCTCTCGCCCGAGTCGCGATCGCAGAACGGGCTGAACGGCTGGTCGCAGCAGACCGGGTTGAGCGGCCCGCACTTGTTCTGCTTCTGGTTGTAGGAGAACAGGTCGTAGAGGGTGAACCCGTCGTGGATCGTGATGAAGTTCACCGTGTGGTACGGCCGCCGACCGTTCCACGAGTACCAGTCGAAGCTGCCGGTGAGGAAGAAGCCGCCGTCCTTCACCTCGGTGCTGTTGAGCTTGAAGTTGTCGTCGTTGATGAACGCGCGCCACCAGTCGCGGAAGCGCCCGTTCCACTCGTACCAGCCGGTGCCGGGCTTGCCGCTCGAGTTGGGGAACGAGCCGACCCGCACCCCGCCGAAGCTCTGGGCCGACGGCGGCTGGCCCTGGTTGACGTACCCGCCGGCGGCCCACGGCTCGGCGATGATCCGGGTGTTGAGCTTCTGCAGCACCGGATCATCGATCACGTCCTGGAGCACGGTGTTCTTCGGATCGTCCCAGGTGTTGTAGTCGAGGTCCTTCTCGCCCAGCACCGGGGCCAGATCGAACCGGAAGCCGTCGACGTGCATCTCGCTCGCCCACCAGCGCAGCGAGTCCATGATCAGCCGGCGCATCGGGCGGTGGTTGCAGCGGGTCTCGTTGCCGACCCCGGTGTTGTTCCAGTAGGTCTGCTTGTCGGGCGACAGCGCGTAGTACGCGTGGTTGTCGAGGCCGCGGTAGCTGTAGAGGCCGGCGACTTCCTTCGGGTCGTAGTTCACCAGCTGGGCGTCGAGGGTCGGATCGGGCGAGACGTCGAACTCGATCTTGTTGCGCCAGAAGCCGCCTTCGCCGGTGTGGTTGTAGACGACGTCGAGGATCACCTCGATCCCCCGCTTGTGCAGCTCCTCGACCATGAACTTGAACTCGTCGATCGCCTGCTCGTACTCCCTGCGCGAGGAGTAGGTCAGCTCGGGCGCGAAGAAGCTGAGCGTCTGGTAGCCCCAGTACCCGCCGTCCAGCGGCTTCTCGAAGGGGGGAATCAGCTCGACTGCGGTGATCCCGAGGTCCTTGAAGTAGTCGGCCTTCTCGGCGAGCCCCCGGAAGGTGCCGGGGTGGAGCACTCCCGAAGCCGGGCTGGCGGTGAAGCCCTTGGGGTGGACCTCGTAGAGGATCAGGTCGCTCCACTTGTGGCCGACCCAGTTCTGGTCTTCGCGGTTGGTGCGGTACTTCGCCTCGCCTTCGCTCCAGACGTACTTCGACTTCACCACCAGCGACTTGGCCGCCGCGCCGTAGGTGACCTCCTGCCGGCGAGGGCCGGAAGCGAGGTTGCCCTTGTTCCAGTCGTGATCGCGGTGGAGCGCCTTCGAGTACGGGTCGAAGAGCAGCTT
>JAGSPQ010000692.1 GCA_018262385.1 Myxococcaceae bacterium
ACCCACATCCCCGGCTGGAAGATCGTGATGCCGAGCAACCCGCTCGACGCGTACGGGCTGATGATCTCCGCCTGCCGCGAGAAGAACCCGGTGATGTACCTCAAGCCCAAGGCGCTGCTGCGGGTGCGCGGCGAGGAGCCGATTCCCGGTGAGCCGGGCGACGACAAGGCGCTCTCGAAGATGATCGACGCGCCGCTCGGAGATCGCAGCAAGTGGAAGGCGAAGTGGCCCGAGCTGACCGACCATGCGGTGAAGATCGGCGAGGGGAAGATCGTGCACCGTGGCAGCCGGCTCACCGTCGTCAGCTACGGCCGCACCCTGCCGCTGTGCGTGACCGCGGCGAAGACGCTCGCCGCCGAGGGCCTCGACGCCGAGGTGATCGACCTGCGCTCCCTGTGGCCGTACGACTGGGCGATGATCAAGGCCAGCGTCGAGAAGACCGGCCGGGTGCTCTACGTGAACGAAGACACCGAGGTGACCAACTTCGGCGAGCACCTGGTGCGCCGCACCGTCGAGGAGCTGTTCTACCAGCTGCAGGCCGCGCCGAAGCTGCTGGCCGGGAAGTTCGTCCCCGGCATCGGGCTGGCCGACGCGCTCGAGGCCGCCTCGGTGCCGCAGCACAGCGACATCGAGCAGGCGATGCGCGCGCTGGCTGCCGAAGAGCCCTGAGACCTCACGCCGCCGGCGGCGGCCTGGCGACGAACAGCGGTCCGGGAAACGGAAACACCGGCCGGCCCGCGGCGGGGTTCACCAGCAGCGCGAAGGCGATGTAGAGCGCGATCGCGATCAGCCCGATCGTCGCCACTCCGACGCCCACGCCCAGCGCGCCCGAGAGGCCCCCGGCCGGATCCGCGAAGTGGCGGCCGATCCGGAAGAGGTAGAGCAGATCGATGTCGACCAGGAACGCGAACAGCAGCTTCGAGAAGAAGCCGAACGCGTAGGTCAGCACCACGAAGATGGCGATGAACGCGAGGTCGACGCACAGCCCGACCGTCGCGTCCGGCACCTTGCCGGTGCTCAGCTGGTCGAGCACCCACCAGTTGTAGACCCAGTTGAACGAGAAGGTGGTGAACAGGGTCCCGCCGAGGGTGTTCTTGTTCGCCAGCGCCATCATCCCGGCGAGGAACTGGCCGCCGGCGCCGAACAGCAGGCAGAACCAGGCGGCGGTCTTCAGCATCATCGCCGCCTTCACCGGGTCGGCCGGGATCCAGTTGAAGGCGATCGGCACCAGCGCGGCGCAGCCGATCGACAGGCCGAGCAGACCCAGCGGAGTGGGCTCGCCGAACATCGGGGGAGGAGGCGCCAGCGCTGCGTTGGGGGCTTGCATCTTTTAGGGTTTCCTCGCGACGCCGAGCTCGGTGAGCAGGTCGGTGGCGCCCTCGACCTCTTCCAGTTGCCACAGCGCATAGCGCGCATCGGCGTTCACGTTGCGGGCAATTTCCGGGTTGTAGCCAAAGTCGTTGGCGATGTTTTCCCAGACCCGATCGAAGTTCACCCCCACCAGCTTGCCGGTGGCGTCGATCGCCGGGCTGCCGGAGTTTCCGCCGGTGGTGTCGCAGTCCGAGAGGAAGGCGACTGGCACGTCGCCGAGCTTCGCGTCCTTCCACCGGCCGAGCTTCCCCGCGCGGGCGGCCTCGAGCAGCCGGGCCGGAACGACGAACGGCTGCAGGCCGGTGTGCTTGGCAATCATCCCCGCCAGGGTGGTCTGGGGCTTCATCTCGACTCCATCCCGCGGGACGTAGCCCTTCACCCGGCAGAAGGTGACCCGCAGGGACGAGTTGGCATCGGGGGCGACCGGCTTGCCGGCAAACCCGGTGACCGCCGCGCGCCACACCGGGCGGTGCTTGAGCGCGGCGCCCGACCAGCCGTCGCGCTGGTCCTTGAGCGCCTTGCGTTCGGCGTCGAGGGCGAAGCCGAGCTCGAGCAGCGCGTCTTTGCGCGCCTTGAGCGCCTCGGGCAGCTCGTCCACCATCTTCGAGCGGGCGTCGGCGTCGAGGACCTTCGACTTCTCGTAGAGCGCAGTGATCCGCTTGCTCAGCTCGGCGTCGTCCTTCGCGGTGGCGAACCTGGCGTCGATCGCGGCGATCCGCTGGTCCTTCGGCAGCGCCAGCGCGCGCTTGATCCAGGCCAGGGTGGCCTTCTTGTCGGCGGGGACGAACAGCTTCTTTTGATCGCGCGCCAGCTTCTCGCGGGTGCGGGCGAGGTCGCGATCCTGGTAGCCCGGCTCGCGCTCGAGATCCGGCTTCGCCCGCTCACCGGCCAGCCGGGCCAGCAACACCGGCCAGCCGAGCGCCTTCGAAGAGCTGCCGAGGAAGTCGAGCGCGAAGTCGTGCTCCCAGCGCTGCAGCTTCTGATCGAGCAGCGCCTCGAGCTGTTGCCTCGCCTCGACCGCGCCCTTCTGTGCTGGCTTCGGCGTCGCCCAGGCCACCACCTGGGCCTCGGCGTCCCGCTGCTTCTGGAGGATCTTCCCCCGCGCGATCCCCGCCACCTGCCCCTGGGCGTTCTTGCGCACGTTGGCCAGGCTGCGCAGATCGTCCGAGACGGCGATCGTCCCCTCGGGGCTTCCCTTCGTCGCTTCCTCCAGCAGCGCGATCCACTCGGTGGTCCACGCCTCGCGGGCGGGGAAGAACTTCTGCGCCCGCTCCTCCATCTCGCGGGCGAGCAGGCCGCGGTAGCTGACCCCCGGGTAGCCGAGCACCGCCACCGCGTCGCCCGGCTTCACTCCCGCCGCGCTCAAGGGGAAGAAGTGCTGCGGGTGGTACGGCTCGCCCTTCGAGGTGTAGGCGCGGACCAGCGAGAAGTCGCCGGTGTGGCGGGGCCAGGTCCAGTTGTCGATCTCGCCGCCGTACTCGCCCACTCCGCGCGGCGGGGCCCAGACGAGCCGCACGTCGGACAGCTCGTCGAAGACGGTGAGCGCGAAGCTGACGCCGCCGTCGAAGGCAGCGAAGGTGCAGCGGGTGGCGGTGGCCCCCGGGCCCGGCGCTTCCTTCTCGCACTGGGCGACCAGGGTCTTCTGCGCGGTCTCCATCGCCAGGAAGCGCTCGAGATCACTCTTCGCCGCGTCGAGCTGCGGCCGCACCTGGGCGGTCACGTCCCGAAACGCGCGCGGCACCTGGATCCGGAACGCCTTCGACGCCTTCTCGTCGGCGCGGCTCTTCGCCAGGTAGCCGTCTTCGAACAGGTTGGCGGCGGGGGTCGAGTGCTCCTGGAGAATCGAGACCACGCAGTGGTGGTTGGTGATCAGCAGCCCGTCGGCGGAAACGAAGCTGCCCGAGCAGCCCGGCAGCTGCACCGCGTTCGACAGCAGGCCGGTGCCCTTCTTCTTGTCCCACAGCGTGGCGAGGGGAAGCGTGAAGCCCTGCTGTTTCACCCAGCCCGGCCCCAGCTCGAGCACCTGCTGCGGAGTCCACTTTCCTTCGCCGGCGAGCGCGGTTGTTCCGAGCAGGCAAGCAAAGATGATCAGTTGGCGCATGTGCGCGGGTATGTGCGCAGGAGCGCATATCGACAAC
>JAGSPQ010000693.1 GCA_018262385.1 Myxococcaceae bacterium
CCGGGCTGACGGTGCGGGGCGAGGTCGAAGCGAGCGGGCCACAGCTGAGCCTGCCCAGCCTGAAGGTCCGCACCGCCCAGGGATCGCTGGACCTCAGCGTGTCGAAGGCCCGGCTCGAGGGGCTGACCGACCTGTCGGCCCGGCTCGAGGCGCGCTTCGCCGACGATCGCGTCGCAGGCTCCATCACCGGCAGCGCGCTCGAGGGGAAGGTGGCTGGCCGCTTCGACGTGCCCGCCTCGGGGTCGGCGAAGAACCGGAAGCTGAGCGCGCACTTCACCCTCGAGAACGCCTCGATCGCCGGGGTGTGGAAGTGGGTCGAGGGGCGGGTGTCGAAGGAGCTGGCGAGCAAGGTGAAGGATCCGGCCGGGAAGCTCACCGCGACGGTGGACCTCGAGGGCAGCGCGGGCGAGCCGAAGCTGAAGGCGCAGCTCGCCGTCGACGACGGAGCGATCACCTACGTGGGGGCCGACCGCTTCACCGGGCTGACGGTGCGGGGCGAGGTCGAAGCGAGCGGGCCACAGCTGAGCCTGCCCAGCCTGAAGGTCCGCACCGCCCAGGGATCGCTGGACCTCAGCGCTGGACCTCAGCGGCACCGCCCACCGCGCCGGCGCCGGCCGCCCCTATGAGTACAAGCTGGACGTCACCGCCGAGCGCTTCCCGCTGCCGCTCGAAGAGCCGATGCTCGCCACCTTCAAGGGGAGCGTCACCGGCACCGCCGGCAGCGAGGAGATCACCTCGAAGGTGTCGATCTCGAACATGAAGCTCGAGCAGGTGACGGCCCCCCGCGCAGCACTGGACCCCGGCCGCTGGCGGCCCTACGACCCTGCCTCGTGAGGCAAAAGCCAAACGGAGCTGCGCCATGAGTGAGAAGTCCGAGCATTGGGAAGGGGTGTACGGCCGGAAGAAGGCCGACGAGGTCAGCTGGTATCGAGCCCACCTCGAGCACTCGATCGCGTTCATCGAGCGGGCGGGCCTGGCCCCGGACGCGGCGGTGATCGACGTCGGGGGCGGCGCGTCGACGCTGGTCGACGACCTGCTCGAGCGCGGTCACACCGACCTGACGGTGCTCGATCTCTCGGCGCACGCGATCGAGGTCGCCCAGCAGCGGCTGGGCGCGCGGGCGGCCGCGGTGAAGTGGTTGGTGGGCGACGTCACCCAGCTGCCGCTGCCGGAGCACGCGTACGACTTCTGGCACGACCGGGCGGTGTTCCACTTCCTGCGCGATCCGGCTGAGCGCGCGCGGTACGTGGCCGCGGTTCGGCGCGCCCTCCGCCCGGGCGGACACATCGTGGTGGCGACCTTCGGGCCCGCCGGCCCCGAGCGCTGCAGCGGGCTGGAGGTGATGCGCTACTCGGCGGACGCGCTCCACGCGCAGTTCGGCGGCGAGTTTCGCAAAGTCGAGAGCCTGACCGAGCTGCACGCCACCCCGGCCGGCGGCGAGCAGCAGTTCGTCTACTGCTACTGCCGAATGGGTTAGCCCGGCGAGCCGGATCCGGCGGACGCCGCGACCCGAAACGGAGGGGGCGGGCGGGCCGGCTCGGCGACGGGGTCCAGCCGCACCTGCCGCAGCCGCAGCGCATTGCTGATCACCGAGACCGACGAGAAGCTCATCGCGGCGGCGGCGAGCATCGGGCTGAGCAGCAGGCCGAACACCGGGTAGAGCACCCCGGCGGCGATCGGCACCCCGAGCAGGTTGTAGAGGAAGGCGAAGAACAGGTTCTGGCGGATGTTCCTGATCGTCGCGTGGCTCAGCCGCACCGCCCGCAGGATCCCGGTCAGCTCGCCCTTCACCAGGGTGACCCCGGCGCTCGCAATCGCCACGTCGGTGCCGGTGCCCATCGCGATCCCCACGTCGGCCTGGGCCAGCGCGGGCGCGTCGTTGATTCCGTCGCCGGCCATCGCGACCACGTGCCGCTGGCGCTGCAGCCGCTCGATGAACTTCAGCTTCCCCTCCGGCAGCACCTGGGCCTCAACTCCATCGAGAGGGAGCTTCCTCGCGACAGCCTCGGCGGTGGCGCGGCTGTCACCGGTCACCATCCACACCTTCAGCCCCTCGGCGCGCAGGTCGCGCAGCGCGGACTCGGTGGTCGGCTTGATCGGATCGATGACGCCGACCAGCCCGAGGATCCGCGCCCCCTCGAGGACGAACATCACCGTCTGGCCTTCCTCGCGCAGCGCCTGAAGGCGGGGCCGCCACGGCTCGGCCGAGCTCTTCAGCTCTTCGAGCAGCGCCTCGTTGCCGAGCGAGACCGCCCGGGTGCCGACCCGGCCGGTGATTCCCTTTCCGGTCAGCGAGCGCACGTCTCGGGCGGGAGGAATCGTCGCTCCCCGCTGATCGGCCGCCGCCACGATCGCCGCCGCCAGCGGGTGCTCGCTGCCCCGCTCGACCGCCGCGGCGAGCGCGAGCAACTGCTCGTCGCTGATCCCCTCGGCGGGGATCACCGAGACGACCCGGGGCTTGCCCTCGGTGAGGGTGCCCGTCTTGTCGAGCACCAGGGTGTCGACCCTCGCCAACCGCTCGAGCGCCTCGGCGTCGCGCACCAGCACGCCTGCGCCGGCGCCGCGCCCGGTCGCGACCATGATCGAGATCGGCGTCGCCAGGCCGAGGGCGCACGGGCAGGCGATGATCACCACCGCCACCGCGTTCACCAGCGCGTGGGCCAGGCGCGGCTCGGGGCCAAACGCGCCCCAGACGAGGGCGGTGAGGATCGCGACGACGATCACCGCGGGGACGAACCACGCCGAGATCTGATCCGCCCGCTTCTGGATCGGGGCCCGGCTGCGCTGCGCCTGGGTCACCTGGCGGACGATCTGCGCCAGCAGCGTGTCGGCGCCGACCCGCTCGGCCCTCATCACCAGCGCGCCGGTGGTGTTGACCGTGCCGCCGGTCACCGGGCTGCCGGGATGGCGCGAGACCGGCATCGACTCTCCGGTGACCATCGACTCGTCGAGGCTGCTCTCCCCTTCCAGCACCACTCCGTCGACCGGCACCGCCTCCCCCGGGCGAACCCGCAGCCGATCGCCGGGCTGCACCGCCTCGAGCGGGACGTCGAGCTCGCGCCCATCGGCCTCGAGCCGCCGGGCGTACTTCGGGCTCAGATCCAGCAGCGCCCGGATCGCGCTCGAGGTCTGGCTGCGGGCGCGCAGCTCGAGCACCTGGCCCAGCAGCACCAGCGCGGTGATCACCGCCGCCGCCTCGAAGTACACCGGCGCGGCGCCGTGCTCGAGGAACGCCGGCGGCAGCGCGCCCGGGAGGAGGGTCGCGAAGAGGCTGAACCCGTACGCCGCCCCGAGGCCGAGCGCGATCAGGGTGAACATGTTCAGCCGGCGCTGGACGATCGACCGCGCGCCGCGCGCGAAGAACGGCCAGCCGCCCCACAGCACCACCGGGGTGGTCAGCGCGAGCTGCACCCAGCTCGAGCGGCCCGCGGGGAGGAGGCGGAACATCGCCAGCAGCAGCACCATGGTGGCGAGCGCCGCGCTCACCCAGAACCTGGTGGTCATCGCCCGCAGCTCGGGGTTCGCCTCGGTCTGGCCGGGGATCAGCTCCAGCGGCTCGAGCGCCATGCCGCAGATCGGACAGCTGCCCGGGCCGTCGCGGACGATCTGCGGGTGCATCGGGCAGGTGTACTGGCGGCCCGGCTTCGCCTCGGCGGCCGGCGGCTTGCCGGCGAGGAACTTTTCCGGCTCGGCGGCGAACTTCTGCCGGCACCTGTCGCTGCAGAAGAAGAACGTCTCGCCCCGGTGGGGGTGGGTCCCTCCCCGCGGGGCGGCGGGGTCGACCGTCATCCCGCACACCGGGTCGACCGCGGGCTTCGTCTCGGCGGAGCGCGTCATCGGGGCCTCCGGTCGGATCTGTGACGGCGAGCAGGCGCCCGCGCCACCGAAGGTGCACCCCGGGGGGCCCTCCGGCCTGCACCATCGCCCGGGGCAACGGCCGGGCCTGAACCGGTGCGCGAAGACCGCAGGTGCCCGGCGAAGCCCCGCGGGCGG
>JAGSPQ010000062.1 GCA_018262385.1 Myxococcaceae bacterium
AGCGAGAACAGCTCGACCATCGTCCGGCCGAACGGCAGCGCGCACCCCAGGCACAGCAGGGTCGCGGCCATCCCGATCGTCGAGTTCTGCCAGCTCGCCAGCTCCCAGCCGCCCTGCCACGCCAGCGGCGCCTCGGAGAACGGCACCAGGTAGAAGATCGGCCACCCCGCTCCGCTGCCGGCGAGGTCACAGACCAGGTGGAGGTGAAACGCGGCGAGCGCGAACACCAGCACCCGCGCCTTCTCGTTCGCCACCGCCGCCAGCAGCCCGCAGATCACCCCCGCGGCAATCACCCCGTGGGTGAGCAGGTGGTGCCAGCGCGCGTACGCGTCCTCACTGACGAGGATCGTCAGCCCGTCGAGGTCGGGCAGCAGCCCCGCGGCCGTCACCAGAGCGCGATCGCGCCGGCTGTTCAGCTTCTGAGCGACCAGCCAGGCGAGCTCGCCATGGACGATCGGATTCAATCAGACCGGCTGAGACGAAGGCGGCACCGGGGCCGCACCGGCGCCCTCGGCCCCGTTGGGCCCGCGGCGCTTGCGGCGGCGCCGGCGCTTGCGGGGACCCGGCCCCATCGCCGGCGCGTCGGCCGACGGAGTCGGAGCGGCGCCGGTCTTCCACTGATCGAGCTCCGCCCGGAACTCGTCGGTCGCCTCGACCCACACCTCGAACACCTTCAGCGACTCGTTGAACAGCGGGTGCTTGCGGAAGCTCATCAGCCCGCCCCGCCGGCGGCGCTGGCCGGACAAGGTGCGCTGGGCGATCAGGATCATCCGGCAGCGCTCGGCGATGCGGCGGGGGAGGCGCGCGGTCTGCACCAGCTCCTGCAGCAGCTGCTCGATCGCCTGGGCCACGCTCGGCCGCCCGTCCTGCGCTTCGTTGGACTCCGGCTCGTCGAGCGCGACCGGCAGCAGCAGCGCCGCCAGCAGCATCGAGTCCTCGAACGGCGCGCCCGAGTTCACCAGCGTGTCGAGCGCCTCGGCGAAGCCCCAGTACGCGTCCTGCCCTTCGGCGTCCTGCTCGTTGAGCCAGTCGTTCAGCGGCTTGAGCAACACCTTCAGCGCGTCGAGCGCGCGCAGCAGCTTGAGGCTGGGGGCCGACACTCCGCCGCGAATCAGGCGAAAGGTCTCTTCCAGCAGCCGGGGCGCCGAGCAGCGCGACAGATCCTCGACCGCCGCCTCCATCGCCGCGTAGGTCCGCGACTCGATGTCGAACTCCAGCTTGCAGGCGAAGCGCACCCCGCGCAGCAGCCGCACCGGATCCTCGCGCATCCGCACCTCGGGATCGCCGATGGTCCGGATCTCTTTGCTCGCCAGGTCGCGCAGCCCGCGCACGTAGTCGATCACCTTGCCCGCGCCGGGATCATAGAAGAGCCCGTTGATGGTGAAGTCGCGCCGGCGCGCATCTTCGATCGCGGTGCCGAACACGTTGTCTTCGTCGATGAACAGGTCGGGCTGCTTCTTCTCCACCACCGGAGCGGCGAACACGAGCGGCACCGGCAGATCCTCCATCGGCACCTCGGCGTCCGAGTCGGCCAGCACGTCGGCCACCACCGCCTCGCGGCTGACCTCGGCGACGCCTTCCAGGTCGGCGACCGCCATCTCGGCAGTGACCTCGGTGCGGATGTCGCCCTCGGCGGCTTCCGACGGCTGGGGCGGCTCCTCGGCCGGAGGAATCGGGCTGGCGCGGAAGGTGGAGACCTCGAGGATCTTCCCCCCCTTGAAGTACACGTGCGCCAGCCGGAACCGGCGGCCGATCAGGCGGCTGTTGCGGAACAGATCGCGCACCTGGTTGGGCGTCGCGCTGGTGGCGATGTCGAAGTCCTTCGGCGAACGGTTGACCAGCAGGTCGCGCACGCAGCCGCCGACCAGGTAGGCCTCGTAGCCGTGCTGGCGCAGCCGCAGCACCACCCGCACCGCGTCGGCGTCGAGGCGGGCCGGATCAATCTGAGGGCCAGCGGGAACTACAGCGGCAGCCGCGTCGGGCGTCGTGCCAGGGGTCTCTTCGTTGTTTTGCGTCATTCGTTCTTTCGCCCAACCAGAAGGCCTCCAAGGGGGAGGCCACGGGGACTGAGGGCGGTATACCGAAAAGCCCGCCGTATTTCCTAATCACGTAACCCGCTTCAGCGCTTCTTGCCCTTTTTGTCCCTCGGCCGGGCGTCGTCGATCAGCGACAGGTAGTCGACGTCCCTCACCGGGGGAGGCGCTGGAATTGCGCCCAGCGCCGCGATTCGCTTGGTGAAGGCGGCGAGGATGTCCGGCACCGGCCGCACCGAGTTGAGCAGCGCCTGGGGCCCCGAGAGCGCCTCGGTCAGCGCCTGGGCCACCTGGGCCATCGGCAGCCCCCGCCGCATCAGATCCTGAAACGAGTTCGACAGGGTGAGCAGGTTGTAGCCGGCGGTCTGGATCATCTCGACCGCCACCTTCACCACCTGGGTCGCGGTCAGGTGCCCGTCGGCCATCAACACCAGCGCCGCCTGGAAGTAGTTGAAGATCGGCACCACCCGCGGGCCGTACTTGCCGAAGAACGCGGGCGGGGTCAGCCGGTCGAGGTTGATGAAGATCCGCCGCACCGGGTCGGAGACGCCGATCTTCTCCCACTGCCGCATGATGCGGGTGATGTCGTCGGGGTAGACCTCGGAGGCCTCGAGCACCCGGTACACCACCGGCTCGTTCACCCGCCGGGCCACCATGTCCGCGTAGAGCGAGTAGATGAACGCGTCGGCCTCGGCGTCGTCGCCGAAGAGCACCTCCTCGGAGTCCACCGGCGCGCGCGCCCGGCTCTCGAGCAGCACCGGCAGCTTGTAGCCGACCTGTCCGCGCAGCGCCTTGAACCGGCCGCGGAGGAGGTTGCTGACGTTGTCCTTGAGCACCAGCTCGTCGAACTCCACCCCGTCGAGCTTCAGCTTCTCGGACAACACCGCCCGCATCTGGGTCGGGCTGCCCGAGACGATGCACAGCCGCGAGTCGCCCCGCGCCTTCAGCTCGCGAATCAGCGCCGCCGCGCCGGGCACCGCCTTCTTCTCGCCCGCCTTCTGGAGCGCAGTCCTCACCAGCTGCCGCAGCGAATCGAAGTCCGTCTGCAGGTACGTCTTGTCCAGATCCCACCGGTAGATCCGCTTCGGCGGCACCGGGTCGATGCGGTCGACGAGGCTCACGATGCTTTGAGCCCCTCCTGAATCGAGCGGGCCAGATCATTGGCGACCGCCTTGGCCGCCACCTTCCCGGCGTTGGTGATCGCCCGGGCCTTCGAGCGCCCGTGGGCCTTGATGAAGATTCGATCGAACCCGAGGATCGGCGCCCCGCCGTACTGCTCCCAGTCGGTGACCTCTTTGATCCGCTCGAAGCCGCCCGAGAGCATCGCCAGCCCCGCCCGCCACAGCAGCTTCTCTTTGTAGGCGTACTTCGCCAGCGCCATCACCGTCTCGTGCACGCCCTCGAGCATCTTCAGGCAGACGTTGCCGACGAAGCCGTCGCAGACGATCACGTCGGCGGTGCCCTTGGGGATGTCGACCCCCTCGACGTTGCCGATGAAGCGCAGGCCCTTCACGTGCTGCAGCCGGGCGTTGGCCTCGACCACCCGCGGCGGCCCCTTCTGCGCCTCGGTGCCGTTCGACAGCAGCGCGACCGAGGGGTTGGGGTTTCGGGAGATGATCCGCGAGTAGGCGGCGCCCATCACCGCGAACGCGACCAGATCATCGGCGGTGGCGTCGACCGTCGCGCCGACGTCGAGGATCAACGAGAACGGGTCGTCCTTCTCTCCCCGGGTGCTCTGGGTCGGGTAGACGGTGGCCAGCGCGGCCCGCTTCACCCCGGGGATCAGCTTGAAGGTCCGGGCGCAGGCCAGCACCCCCGCCCCGGTGTTGCCGGCCGAGACCAGCGCCTCGGCCTCGCCCGCCGCCACCAACTGGGCGGCGACCAGCACCGACGCGTCCCGCTTGTCGTCGAGCGCCGCCGCGGGCTTCTCGTGCATCGCGACGAACTGGGCGGCGTGGTGCACCACCACCCGCTCGGCGTTGTGGCGAATGCTCGACAGCGCGTGATCGATCAGCCCCCGATCACCGACGAACAGCGCGTGGATGTGGGGGGTGTCGAGCGTCAGCTGCGCCGCGCCGCGAATGATCTCTTCCGGCCCGTGATCGGATCCCATCACGTCGAACGCGATCGTGACCGGGCGAACCGGCCCCGCCGCCGGAGGCGTCTGCGCTGCTTTGCTCTTCTTGGCCACCCGCCACCCCCAACCTACGGACTTGCGCTCGCTTCCTTGCGCTCCGAGGCCGGCGCTTCGCGTTCGACGCAGCTCTTGGTCAGCGTGTACTGGTAGGTGCCCAGCTCGTCCCGCCAGTACTCGCCGACGTACGGCCAGTAGAGGTGGTCGTCGCTCACCGCCACGCTGTAGGCGACCTTCTTCACGATCTCGGTCTTCTTCCCTTCCGGCCCCAGCTGGGTCTCGAGGAAGTCCTTCTCCTTGGCGTTGGTCTCGAACTTGATGCGCAGGCCGTTGGCGCGCAGGGTCTTCAGCGCGACCAGCTCGAACTCCAGCTTGCTCTTCGCCATCTGGCCGGCGGTCTTGATCAGCTCGGCGCGCTGGGTCTTCAACCCCTCGATCAGCGACTTGGCGAGGTTGCTGAACTTGAACGGGTCGGACTTGGTGCCAAAGCCGTCGATCTCGCCCTCGAGCTCGGTGATCGAGTCGGCGGTCTTCTTCAGATCCTTGTCGGTCAGCGCCAGCTTCAGGATGCGCTCGAGCAGCTCGTCGGTGCCCCGCTTCTCGATCCCTTCCTTGTTCTTCTTCTGAATCTTGTCGAGCACCTCGAAGTAGGCGGCGGCGTCCATGTCCTTGTCGACCAGCGCCGACAGCTCTTCCTGCACCGGGCCGTAGATCCGCTCGAAGTCCTCGATGATCGACAGCGACTCGCGGTAGCGGCAGTTCTCGTAATAGATCACCGCTTTGAGGATCAGCGCCTCGGGGAAGTACTCGTCGCGGAAGAACGGCGAGGCGAGGGTGATCAGGTTGCCCAGCGACTGCTCGTACTGGCCGATGCGGTAGTTGGCCCAGCTGCCCTCGAAGAGCGCCTCGAGCCACTGGGTGTTCCCGCGCTCGACCTTGTTGAAATAGAAGATCGCGTAGCGGTTCTGGCGCGCGCCGTAGTGGGTGCGGCCCAGCTGCATGAACGCCAGCTCGCGCAGCGCCTGCAGCGCCCGCACCTCGGCGGTGATCGGCCCGGGCGGAGTGCGGGTGACGCGGATCACTTCCTTCATCGCCTCCAGCGCGCTCTCGGGCTTGTTCTCGCGGAAGTAGGCCAGCCCCTCGAGGTACTTCGCCTTCGGGTAGAAGACGTCGCCCTTGGGGATCATCAGGATCAGCCGCTTCACCTCGTCGAAGCTCTTGTTCGCCTCGCCGGTCTGCGGAGGGTCGACCTCGTCGAGCGCCTTGCCGCGCACGAAGTAGTAGCGCGCCAGCAGGTACCGGAACTCGTTGCGGAACCGCTCGGGGAACTCGAAGTTGGCGTACTTGGCGATCTCGTTGAGCACCACCTGCTCGTTCACCGTCTTGCGGCTGATGAAGAACAGCCACTCGAGCGAGCTCTTGAAGAACTTCGTCTGCGGTCCGCGCGAGAGGATGGCGGAGAACTGCCCCAGGCTCGAGTGGTACATCCCCAGCCGGTAGAGCGTCTTGGCGAGGAAGTACTGGGCCTCGACCGACAGCGCGGCGAACTTCGGGTCGTTCATCAGGTCCGAGCAGGTCAGCGCCGCCTGCTCGTACTGCTCGTTCTTGAACTGGTTGATGCAGACGTCGAGCTTCTGCCGATCGCCCGACTTCCCGGTCACGTCGACCGCGTCGAAGCTCATCGTCGGAGCGGACTTGACGTCTTTCTTCTCCGGCTTGGCGTCCGCCTTCGGATCCGGCTGGCTCAGGTCCAGCCCGCCTTCGGGCATCGGCACCGCGCCCTCTTCTTCCTTCTTCTCGTCTTTCTTCTCGTCCTTCTTGCCGTTGGCGGGCTTCTTCTTCTTCTTCTTCGCGCCGCCCAGATCCAGCCCTTCGAAGTTCATCTGGGCGTACGCCACCATCGGGCTGGCGAAGGCCAGCAGCGTCCCCACCACCAGTGCTCGTTGAAGTTTCATCGCGGTCACCCTGGATCGAAGCTGAGCGGGAGGAAGATGCTCAAGCCCAGCTCGCCCATCAGCTGATTGCGGAAGCTGGACTTTGCCAGCGAGTCCCCGACGGCGGGGAAGGACTCGTTGTAGAGCAGGTCGCGCAGCTCGAGCCGCACGCAGAGGAACTTGTTGATGAAGAACCGGCCCCCGATGCCGATGTTTCCGCCCACCGTCGGCGAGTTCTGCGGCCCGTACATGATGAAGGTCGGCCCCAGCGCCAGGTACATGTTGAACTCGAGGAACTTCTCGGCGACCAGGCCGATCTTTCCGTAGATCGGAGACAGCTGCAGCTCGAGCCCGGCGTTGAGGCTCATCTGCCCGAAGGCGGCGTTGCTGGTCAGCTCGAGCTCGGTCGGAGCGCGGCAGGTGCGGCCGCCGGTCGCCCCGGTGGTGCAGATCAGCGCCGCGCCCGAGACGGTCGAGATGCTGTAGCCGCCCCGCAGGCCGAGCGCGACCATCTCGGTGAAGTGGTAGGTGAGCGCGAGGGTCGGGGTGTACTTGGCGAAGAACGCGTCCTTCACCGAGATGCCGATGCCGGGGCTCGCCTCGAAGCGGCCCTTCATCAGGAACTGGTGGCCGGAGACCGGGCGCACCCGCTCGCGCAGCGGCCCCGCGGCGTCCTTGTCGGCCTCCGAGACGTCGCCCGCCTCTTCTTCGCTCTTCTGCGCGAACGCGACGACCGGCAGCAGCGCGGCCAACAGCGACAGCCGGATCAAGGTCCTCATTCGTCCTCCCGGTACGTCGACTTGAACGGGATGAAGAGCGAGAACCCCGCGTAGATCGCCAGCATGTTCTGGGTGACGCCCTTGTCGGTGTTGGCCGGCTGATCGACGAAGGTGGTGTTGATCAGGGCGACGTTGACCGCGAAGAAGTCCTTCGCCACGAACCGGAAGCCCAGCCCGAGGTCGGCGGCCGGGTTCACGGTGCGATCGGGCAGGCGGCTGGTCTCGGTGTAGACGACGCCCATCCCGCCGAGCACGTAGGCGTCGAGGTGGAGGATCGAGTTGAAGAAGGAGACCTTCCCGTAGAACGGGCTCCACTCGAAGTTCCCCATCACCGACCAGTTGGGCACCGAGTAGAAGATCCGCGACTGGAAGACGCGCTTGGCGATCTTCACGTCGTCGGACGGAATCACCGCCAGGTAGCTGCCGCGCACCGAGAGGGCGAGCGAGTCGGCGGGGTAGAAGGCGGCGCGAATCGCTCCGCCCATCTTGGTGTAGTAGGGGTCGTTGACGGTCAGCAGCACGTACGGCGCCAGCTCGAACCGGCCCCGCTTGAGGTACAGCTTTCGCTGCACGCTCTTCACCCGGTCTTCCTGGGTGATGTCGCGCTCCACCGCCGGGCCGTCGTTCGCCTTGACGGGCTTGCGATCGGGGGTGGGGGCGGGCGCCGGCTTCACCGGCTCGGCGGCTTTCTCCGGCGGGGTCTCAGGCTTCTTCTCGTCGGTCAGATCGAGGCCTTCGAATTCGTTCTGAGCAGACGCGACCGTGCCCACGAGCAGCAGGATCGCCAACGACAGGTTCCGGATCAAAATGTTGTCTCCACGTCTCAGCCCGCCGCGATGAACCCCGACGAACCCCTTTGGAAATGTGCGCGGACTCTACTGGCGGGGTTTTAACCCTTCAACAATGCTCTCACTGCGGTGGTAGGTTCTTCTCGCCTGTTCTTGAAGGGGTCGCTTCCGGAGAGTCGCTTCCATGCTTGCTCGTTCGTTCGCTGTTCTCGTCGCTTCGCTCGTGCTTGCGGCGTGCAAGACCCCCACCGATCTCGGCAACGAGTGCCGGATGTTCAAGCGCAACCCCGATGGTGGGCGCGCGCTGGTGATTCGCGAGAGCGAGATCAAGTCGGCCGCCAGCAAGGACTTCATCTCCTTCGGCTCGAGCGACTGCGACAACCTCACCTGCGTGCGCGACTCGGAGTTCTTCCGCCGCGACGGCGGGAGCGATGCAGGCAATGACCTCGACGCCGACGGCGGCGCGCTGGGGCCGCCGGCGATGGGCTACTGCTCGGACAAGTGCCTCGAGGGCAGCACCTGCTCGTCGGCGGATCCGAACGACGACAACGACGCCAAGCGGCGGCTCAACTGCCGGGCGCTGCTGCTCGACACCGCGACGCTCAACGCGCTGTGCGCTGCCGGCCAGTGCCTGCAGGGCCTCAAGTCACCGTACTTCTGCGCGCGCGGCGGCGGCGCCGACGCGGGAACCTGAAGCCCCGGCGGTGTAGGTGCACCCCCTACGCCGGCCTCGCGCGAAGCCTTTGAAAAGACGAGCCAGCCGAAGGCGCGCCCGGCGCAGCTCGCGAGGGGTTTTGCGATAATTCGACCGGACTAGATCTTCGGGGTCACTCGTTCGTGAACCTTGGGAACGGACCTTGCTGTCTGTTCTTCGCGTCACCAATTTCCAAGGAGCTCCCGATGAACCGAACCGGAATCTTCCTCGCTGCCGCTGGAGTCCTGGCCCTGATTGCACTCGTGGCCGGGCTGCCGCGCGTGGTCCGCTCCACCACAGTCGAGGTGCCGATCGTGACCCCGCCCGCCACCTCGGGCAGCGGCTCGCTGAAGATGACCGGCCGGCTCTCTCATCCCTTCGTCGGCCTCGGCCGCTCGGACGTGTTCCTCACCGTCGACCTGAGCGCGGTCGACGTGGCGGGCGCCGCGCGGGCCCCGCTGAACCTCGCGCTGGTGATCGATCGGTCGGGCTCGATGTCCGGCTTCAAGCTGACCCAGGCCAAGCAGGCCGCCAAGCAGCTGGTCTCGCAGCTGACCGCCAATGACAGATTGTCGATCGTCCACTACGGCAGTGACGTGAAGTCGATGGCGGGCACCTTCGCCACCACCGAGAACAAAGAGCGGATGCTCTCGTACCTCGAGGGGATCTGGGACGACGGGGGCACCAACATCGGCGCCGGCCTCTCCACCGGCCGCGACCTGCTGCTGGCCGCCAGGAGCGACTTCAAGGTCAACCGGATGATCCTCATCTCCGACGGGCAGCCGACCGAGGGGCTCACCGACGCCAACGGCCTCAACGCGATCGTCCGCGAGACCCGCCAGCAGGGGATCTCGGTCTCCAGCATCGGCGTC